>JBARBX010000516.1:0-1909 GCA_049793535.1 Steroidobacteraceae bacterium
GGTTCCCGGTGTTCAGCGCCGGCGGCAAATGGACGGTGGTCGACTGATAGTTGGCACGAACGGCGCAGCCGCGCCCGCACGGTGTCGCCCACAGGCAGGCGGAGCGATTGCGCATGTCCTCGGCGAGAATCCGTTGCGCCGTGAGATTGCCGGGATGCAGGCGTGCGGGAGACCCTCTGAAATCGAGCGGCTGGGTCAGTACCGCACGGTGTCCCGGTATCACCGGTATACCCAATCGCTTCGCGCGTTGCGCGACCAATAAAACGCTGACCAGGGGTTTGGGCGGCGGCAGCAAGCATCCGGGCGGAGAATTCGGCGTATTCTCCAGGCCCTCGTTGCTGCCGTACACACCGATCAACAGCTCGACCTTGTCGTAATACGGTCCGAGATCCTCATACCCGATGGGCCAATCTACGCCTAAGCCGTCCCGGGTTTGCGGCTTGAAATCATACGGGCCGTTGCGCAGGGAGATCCGCCCCCAGTGATTGGTGCGGCCACCCAGCATCCGCGCGCGCCACCAGTCGAAGCGCCCCGCATCCTCTTCGCTCGCGCGCACATAGGGCTCCCCGGGTACGCTCCAACCGCCGTCCACCGTGGCATCGTAGAATCCGAATGGCTTGTCCGGCGTATCGACCCCTCGAAGCGGCGCCAGATCCGGGGTCTGGAACATGGGCGTCTCGGTTTCGGGAGAGTATTTCCGTCCGGCCTCGAGCATGAGAACCTTCGCGCCTTCCATGCATAGCGTATAGGCCGATTGCCCGCCGGCGGCTCCGGAGCCGACGACGATGGCGTCGTAGTGGCTCTTTTGGGAATCCGCGGTGACGAAGGGCATGGACCGACACTAACACCGCTGCATCGGCGAAATCCAATGTGTGCGACGATAGAGTGATGACGACGGATTGCAAGACTCCTCGCATCGGCTGCACATTTGGCTGGACGCTATGTGCGGCGTTGCTCTCGATCGCATCCGTCCCAACACGCGCCTCGGGTGCCGCCTTTGATCCGCCGCAGGCGCTGTTCAAGGATTTATTCGTCGCGGTGCAGACCGCTGGGATCTATGCCGACGGCAAGGCATTTCCCGACGCAGTCCCCAAGGCGTCGCCGGACGAAATCCTCAGGCAGTACCATGCCGAGCATCCCCAGTCACCGCTTGCGCTCAGGCGCTTCGTCGACGCGCATTTTGTTCTGCCGGCGCCGGTCGACGCCGTGCCCGCGCCAATCGACGCCGTGCACGCGCCGCCGCGCCAAGACTCCATCGTCGCGCACATCGACGGGCTATGGGACACCCTGACGCGGAGCTCAAGCGCCGCGCCGCCCTATTCCTCACTGCTGGCCGTGCCGCAGCCCTACGTGGTCCCCGGCGGCCGCTTTCGTGAAATGTACTACTGGGATTCGTACTTCACGATGCTGGGGCTCGCGGCGAGCGGCCGCGGCGACTTGGTGGCGGACATGGTCCGAGATTTCGCGTACCTGATCGACACCTTCGGCCACATACCGAACGGCACGCGCACCTACTACCTCAGCCGCTCGCAGCCGCCGTTCTTTTTTGCCATGGTCGCGCTCACCTCGCCGGACGACCCCTCTGCCGCATTTGCCCGGTACCTGCCGCAATTGCGCCAGGAATATGCGTTCTGGATGGAGGGGGCGCAAGGGCTGATGGCCGGCGCCTCCCACCGGCGCGTGGTCGCGCTATCCGACGGATCGGTGCTCAATCGCTTCTGGGACGACAGTGACGCACCGCGCGATGAGGCTTACCGTGAAGATACGGAACTCGCACGCGCAAGCGGCCGTCCGGCACCGCAATTGTTCAGGGACATTCGCGCCGCGGCGGAAAGCGGCTGGGACTTCGGCTCGCGCTGGTTTGCCGACGGGCGCACCAAGGCCGCCATGGACACCACGGAGATCGTTC
>JBARBX010000517.1:0-7813 GCA_049793535.1 Steroidobacteraceae bacterium
TGTCCAAACCCCGCCCGCCTACAGCATCTGCACCAGCGCCTTGGCGCCGGTGAGCAACGCCAGCAGCATCAATAAGCGCAGCACCCAACGGCGAAAATTCGCAAGATCCGCCTTCACGAAGCCGCGATTGCCGAGCCAGACGCCCGCCACCAGCGCCGGCATGAAGAGCACCGCGCGCCAGACCGACGCCGCGCCGAGCAGCCCATTCCAGCTTAAGCAAACGAGCCCGGTCGCGTCGGTGATCAAGAAGAAGGCGATCAACGAGGCGCGCCCCGCCGCCGCGCCCGCGGGAGAACTGAAGAAAAAGAGTATGACCGGCGGACCGCTCATGCCGAAGCCGCCGCCGCACAAACCCGACGCCGTGCCTGTCGCGAAGGTGGCCGCGGGGCCGGGAAGGGATTTGAGGGCATAGCCTTTGGCCAGCAGTATCGCCGCGGCCAGCACGAACAGCGCGAGTGCCAGAGTCAAAGGAGCCGCGGGCACGTGAGCAAGCGCATAGACTCCCAAGGGGGTGCCCACGAGGCAGCCCATCGTGAGCCCGGGTAGCGTACGCCAATGGATGTCGCGCCACACGCCCGGCAGCAAGTGCACACCTGCCGCGATATCCATGATGAAGATCGACGGAATAATCTGCGTCGGCGGCAGAACCAGGGACAGGGGAACGATGGCGAACATGGCGAAGCCGAATCCGCCGTAGCCGCGCACCACCGCGGCGCCGAACACGCAGGCGAACGCGTAGATGAGGGTCAGAGTCTGCATGGGTCAACGCCCCGGGGCCGCCGACTCGGCCGCGGTCCGCACCCCGACCCCGTATCGATAAACATTTTGGCCGCCGCGATAGCCGGTCGCGACCAGCGCCGCGAAGGCGCCCAAGAGCACGATGATCATGATCCACGAGGGCCGCGACTCCTGAGCGTTGCCGGCCCCCCGCCAAACGGCGAGCAGCACCAAGCCCAAGGTGGTGAACATGGCCCAGCGCACATGCAGGGAAATGGCGTGATGCGCGGCCGGGCTCACATCAAGATGCAGCGCCGCCGCCATCCCGGTGCCGATCGCGAACAGGGCGGCGAGTGCGCCGAGACATAGATTCCAGGTTCCCACGGTGGCGAGCACCGCCGCCAGCCGCTCCTGGCGCAGCAGGCGCGCCGCGAGCAACAGCGGAACCGCGGTACTCACCAATGCCAGCGGGAAATGCACCACCATGGGATGCCAGCCCGGAAGCAGAGTCATGACGCCGCCGCCCGCAAACGGTCGCGCCACCAGGCGATGGTATCGCTCAGGCCGTCATCCAAGGTGAAGCGCGGCCGCCACTGCGCCTCGTCGCGCAGCCGGCCGATCCGGGGCACCAACAGTGCGGGTTCCGGCGGGGGCGGCCGGGCGCCGAGACGCACCAGATCCGATCGGCCGATCTGCCGCCCGATGCGCGCGATGAGATCGGCCACGGCGATGCGTTCGTCGGATCCGATATTCACGGGGCCTTCGAGCTCGCCGTCCAGCACCGCCGCGAACGCGGCCCCGACGTCGGCCACGTGAAGAAAACTTCGAATCTGTTGTCCATGCGAGCACGGTGCCTCGCGATCCCGCAGCAGATGACGAATCACGAACGGCACCAGCCGATCCGGGTGCTCGTGGGGGCCGAATTGAAAAAAGATGCGGCCCCATGCCGTCGAGACATGCTCCCGGTGCCCGAATTCTGCGAGCGACCTTTGCAAGGCGATCTTGCAGGAGGCATACGGACTTAAGCCGGCGGCCGTGTCGTCGGCCAGCGGGCTCCGCAGTTCATCGCACTCGCCCGCCCGCGACCAAGCGTATTCCGCGCAGGTACCGGCCATCATGACGCGGCGCCCGCCGCGCGCGCGAAAGGAGCGCAGCAGGCGTTCGCTCGCCTTTACCCAGCGAAAATTCTCCGGGCTGCTCCAATACTCGCCGGGCGTGGCGATCCAGGCGAAGTGCAGCAAGTGCGTTGGGTTCACCTCACCCATCAATTCCTCCGCGCACCTGTCGTTCAGCAGATCGGCGACGTGAATGGTCGCTCCGCCGAGTTCCGCCGGCACCTCGCGGCCGGCCTTCCCGGACAGCACGGCATGAACCTCATAGCCCCGTGATCGAAGCGCGGGAACGCTCCAGCGGCCGATGAAGCCGCCCGCGCCGGTCACGAGCACGCGCTTGCCCTGCATCACCCGCGGCCGTGCGCATCGAGCAGCGGATAGGCGGCGTCGCGCGCCGAAATCACCGCGGGCGCCACCGGCCATTCGATGCCGAACGCCGGATCGTTCCAGCGAAATCCACGGCTGAGTTCCGGCGAATGCGCCACCGAAATCATGTAGTACACCTCGGCTTGCTCGCTCAAAGTGACGAAACCATGGGCGAATCCCGGCGGTATGTACAGCGATCGGCGATTGCCCGCGCTCAATTCCGCGGCGAACCAGCGCCGGTACGTCGGCGACCAGTCGCGAATATCGACGATGACATCGAACACGGCACCCGCCGTGCAGCGCACCAGCTTGTGCTCCTCACGCGGGGCGGCCTGGTAATGCAGGCCGCGCAGGGTGGCTGAGCGCGTGTTGTAGGAGACGCTGCACTGGCGCAGCTCCAGGCCCAGTCCGTGCGCCGCAAATTCCTCCGCGCAGTACGTTCGGGCGAAAAATCCTCGTTCGTCCGCCAGCGGCTCCATCTCGACCACGTAGGCGCCCGCGAGGGGCGATTCAGTGAAGATCATGGATGCGCACCGTCGGCACCGGAGTGACGAACCGGCCGCCCCACTCTTCGATTTCGCGCAGCTGGTGGCGGATCTCTGCCTGAAGATTCCACGGCAGAATCAACACATAATCCGGCTTCGATCGCAGCAGCATCTGCGGCGAGACCACGGGAATATGCGTACCCGGCAGGAATTTGGACTGCTTGTGCGGATTGCGGTCGGCAACTTGGGCGATATCGGCCGGCGTCACCGCGCAAAAGTTTAGCAGGGTATTGCCCTTGGCCGCCGCGCCATATGCCGCCACCGTCCTGCCTTCGCGCTTCGCATCGGCGAGAAAGGCCCGCAGCGACCGCCGGCAGTTCTCGACGCGCGCGGCGAAGCGCAGATAGGTGGAGAGGTCCTGAAGGCCGGCCGACTTCTCCTGCGCGCGCACTTCGCGCAGCAGCGCCCCATCGCTCAAATCCGTGCGCTTCGAGTGCGCGGCGAAGATTCGCAGCGAACCGCCGTGCGTCGTCAGCCGCTCGACGTCGTAGACCTTGAGGCCATGACGGCCGAAGACCTGCTCGATGGCGTACAGGGAAAAATAGGAATAATGCTCGTGATAGATGGTGTCGAATTCCACGTGTTCGATCAGCTCGAGCAGATGCGGAAACTCGATGGTCGTGGTGCCGCGAGGTTTGAGCAGGAGCGCGATGCCCGCGACGAAGTCGTTGAGCTCCGGAACGTGCGCCAGCACATTGTTGGCGACGATCAAGTCCGCCTGCCCCCGCTGGCCGGCGAGATCCTGAGCGAGGGCTGCTCCGAAGAACTTCACCAGCGTCGGCACCCCGATTTTCTCGGCCGCGGCGGCCACGGTATCCGACGGATCGATGCCCTGAACCGGCACCCCCATGCCGATGAAATTCTTCAGCAGGTAGCCGTCGTTGCTCGCGAGTTCGACGACCAAACTGGCCGAGTCGAGCGCGAATCGCCGCCGCGCCATGTCGCAGTACTCCTTGGCATGCTTCAGCCACTCATCCGCATAGGAGGAGAAATACACATAGTCGGCGAACAGTTCCTCGGGCGCGACGTCGTAGTCGAGCTGCACCAGCTTGCACACCTCGCAGACCTTGGCACGCAGCGGATAACGTTTCTCTTCGTGCGCAGAATCCAAGGACGCGATGAAGGCGTTCGAGGCGGGCTGCATCCCCAAGTCGGCCATGGTCACCGTCAGGCCGCCGCCGCAGGCACGGCAGGCGGTCACCGTTCCCATAGCTTCCACGGCGCCGAGCCGCTGTCCCAGAGCGCGTTCAGGAGCTGCTTGTCGCGCAGAGTATCCATCGGCTGCCAGAACCCGCGGTGCACCCACGCGGACAATTGGCCGTCGGCAGCCAGGCTTTCCATGGGCTCGTTTTCCCAGACCGTGTCGTGCCCGTCGATCAATTCGAGCACGCTGGGGTCCAATACGAAGAAGCCGCCGTTGATCAGGCCGCCCTCGGTCGAGGGCTTCTCCTCGAATGAAACCACCTGCGACCCCTGGGTGACGATGCGGCCGAAGCGCGCGGGCGGGCGCACGCAGGCCACCGTGGCCTTGTGGCCGTGTGCGGCGTGGAACGCGAGTTCCGCACCGACATCGATGTTGGCCAAGCCGTCGCCGTAGGTCATGCAAAACGGCTCCCCGGCACTCAGGTACTTGCGCACTTGCAAGAGCCGGCCGCCGGTCATGCTCTCCTCGCCGGTGTCGACCAGGGTCACCTTCCAGGGCTCGCTGCGGCAATCGTGGTACTCGGCGCGGTTCGCGGCCATGTCGAAGGTGACATCCGCTTGATGCAAGAAGTAGTTCGCAAAGTACTCCTTGATCATGTAGCCCCTGTACCCCAAGCAGACGATGAACTCGGTCACTCCGAATGACGCGTACAATTTCATGATGTGCCAGAGGATGGGCTGTGCACCGATTTCCACCATGGGTTTGGGACGCGCGCTCGACTCTTCGGCGATGCGCGTGCCCTTGCCGCCGGCCAGGATCACGCACTTCATGCGGAACGCTTCATCAGTTCACCATACCGTGCAATCTGCTCATCGGAAAATGCCGCCATGTTCATCCCCGCCGAATGGGCCAAGTACCAGTCCGCGGTCCACGACAGCGACTCGCGGATGCCGAGTCTGGGGTGCCAGCCGAGCGTGCGGCCGGCCAGCGCCGACGACAGCGTCAGCGCCTGCGCCTCGGCGGGTTGCGGGGCCGGATCGCGCACCCAGCCCGGCCTGCCCGAAAATCGCGCCCCGAATGCCTCCACCACCTCGCGCACCGTGCAGAAGGATGCCGGGTCCGGACCGAAATTGACAGCGCGCGGCGCCGCACCCCGTGCCTTGACCAGGGCTTCGGCCAGGGCCAGATAGCCCGCCAAGGGTTCGAGCACGTGCTGCCAGGGCCGAATCGCGTCGGGGTAGCGCAGGTTCACGGCTTTTCCGGATCGAAGCGCCCGAACGCAGTCCGGGATGAGGCGGTCCTCCGACCAGTCTCCGCCGCCGATGACATTGCCGGCCCGTGCGGTGGCGATCGGCGGCCCGCCGGCGAAGAAACTGTCGCGAAAGCTCGAGGTCAGCAATTCAGTGCAGGCCTTGCTGTTGCTGTAGGGATCGTGGCCGCCCAGTCGATCGCCTTCTGCGAACGCGCGCCCCTCGCCGTCGTTCTCGTACACTTTGTCGCTGGTGACGATGACCACGCACTCGAGACGGGGCAGCGATCGGCACGCCTGCAGCAGCGCGGCGGTTCCCATGACATTGGTGGCGTAGGTGGCGAGGGGGTCGCGATAGGACTCCCGCACCAGAGCCTGCGCCGCCATGTGAATCACGATCTGAGGATCGGCCCGCGCCACGGTGTCGCCGACGAGCGCCGCATCGCGAATGTCGCCGATCACCGAGCGCCAGCTTTCCGCGTCCTGCGCGCCGGCGCCGAGCAGGTTCCAGAGACTGGGTTCGGTGGCGGGCGGCAAGCCCAAGCCGGTGACGCGCGCACCCAGGCGTTTCAGCCACAGGCAGAGCCACGCGCCCTTGAATCCGGTATGCCCGGTCAACAGGACCCGGCGGCCGTGCCAGAACTCCATCGCTACCTCCCGTTCTGCCAGTAGGATTTGAGAACGCGCAAAGTTGGCTTCACCCGCCGAAATCCCACGGCACCCCCGAGCCGCACCTGGAAGTTCAGGAAACGGCGCAATCCGCGAACCAGCAGGAATACATCTCTGTACTGGGTGCGGCCCTGCGTGGCATATGCGATCTTCAAGGCATCGCATACGAGAGCCAGCGGCAGCTTGTAAATCCGCGAGCGCGCCACGAACGGATCGTGCACCCGCGCCGTGAAACTACGATCCGTCATCAGCAGCCAGGTCGCCACTCTTTCCATGACGAATATCTTCATCTGCACGTTCAAGGTGCCGCGATACGGCGCCGGCGCGCGCAAGGCACCGCCCAAGGGATCGTCCGGCGCCTCCGCAATCGTGAACAGCCGCTCGTTGATCGACAGCCATGCCCTCCAGTAGCGCGGCTTGGCGATGAAGTAATTCGAGTGCACCGTGTTCCGGGAATCCGATACGAGCGTGTCCAGATCGCCCGGCAACCCGAGACGCTCGAACAGCCGCCGGGCCACGTCCTTGAGCCCCGGGTGTTCGGCGTCGCCGTGCTCAAATACGTTCAGAAAGTACGCGCTGTTGTGAATACTGGGACTGAACAGAACGAGGTCGGCCGCGCCCGCGCCCGCGAGGATGAACTCACGCACCGCCGCCGAGCCCAAGCCCGTCTTGAGCCGGAACTTCGGCGACAGAAACCCATAGTAGGCATCCTCATTGAGCGCTTCGCTGCGCAGAAATCCTCTGATGGGCCAGTACTCGAACCAGTCGGGCCGTGGATTCGAGGAGTTGTCCAGCACGCCGAAACCCGGATCCAGATCTTCGCGCCGGGTGTAATGGTTCAGAATCTGATAGATATGCATGGCGTGCATGGCGCGAAGGATACCGGCTTCCGCAGCGCATTCACACCGCCGCCAGGCGCGCCAGCAGCTCAAGATATCGCCTTCGATAAGCGCTCATCGAGTAGCGCGACTCGACGTGTGCGCGCCCGCCGGCGCCGAAGCGTGCACGCAGCTGCGGAGAGACGATCAAGGACTCCAGGCTGCGCTCCCATTGCTCGCTGCTTCGCGCATGAAAGCCGTTGACTCCGTCGATGACCGCCTCGGTGTTGGCGCCCACCGGCGAGGCCACGCACGGCAGCGCGGCGGCCATGTACTGCAGCAGCTTGAATGCGCACTTGCCGCGCGACCAGGCATCGTCGGTCAGCGGCATGACGCCTATGTGCGCCCCGGCCAGCGACTGCGCCTCGGTTGCCGAGCTCCACGCAATGCCTTCGACATTGATCTCGGGCCAGATTGGAAAGCGCGAACAGATCACCCGCATCTTGAGTGCCGGGTGCCGAATCGTCAGCCGCGCGAGCGCGGGCCGGATCATCTCCAGATAGGTGAGGTTCTCGGGGCTCCCTATCCATGCGATGGTCGGCGGGTCGTCCGCCGCCGCTGTCGTCGGCAGGTAGTCCGCGGTGTCGATCGAGGTGGGCAGGACGGTGACCGCGCGCGCCGAGGCGCGCGCCACACCGGCGAGAACCTCATTGCCGGCGGCCACTTCGTCCACCCAGCGGCAGGTCGCCGCGAATTTCCTCTTGCGCCACGGCGACTCGTCGGGCGCATCGCCCAGCCGCCGCGGCTTGCGCACGTAGATCGCGTCGTCGACGTCGAATACCCGGCGCCGCGTGAACGCGGCGAACAGACGCGCTTCGAGCGCGCTCAATTTGATCTGGTGCAGCACCACCACGTCCGCCGCGCGCAGCAGCGAGCGGCGCTCCCAGGTTCGAAGTCCGTATCGGCCGCTGGGGAAACGCTCCGTGCGCACCTGCCAACCCGCCGCTTCGAGAGCGGCAACCAGGCTGCGCATGCGATGCCGGAACGACGGCTGCTCGAGGTCGTAGCCCAGCAGTACCGCGTTCGGACTCGCAACGCCGCTCATCTCCATGGTCTTCACAGGCCCTTGGCCCCCGCCGCCGCGGGCGTCCGCTCGATCAGGCCGGCGAGCGCCCGCAGGGCAAGTTCAACGC
>JBARBX010000518.1:0-1933 GCA_049793535.1 Steroidobacteraceae bacterium
CACCCAGATCGGGCCGGTCGGGCGCGCCGGCGGCGAGCGCTGCACTGGCCGCGCCCGCGGCGACTACAGTCGGCGTACCGGTGTATTGGTCGAGCTTGAGCAGCAGACCCGCGATTTCCGCACTCGAGAGTTCCCCGGCAAAGGCGGGACCCGATTGCGCCACTGATTTAAAAGTCCACATGGCGGGCTTGCCGGGCACATGCGCCGCCGCGATCTGACGCAGCAGTTCCTCCTCGACGGGGAAGGCGATGCGCTCGGTGTAGATGCAGTCCCCGACGGCGCAATTCGCCGATTCCTTGCCGATCTGTGCCGCCGGCACCGATCGGGGCCCGCTCGTTCCCTGGTAGCTCGCACTCCGGTAGTACCGCCAGCTTCCGTTGTAGGTGATTTCCTCGTGAACCTGGAACGACTTCTCGCCGGTCTTCCGGTCGATGGTCGCGGTGAGAAATTCATCGTGCCACACCGTGCGCAGGGGCCCCGAGTGTTCCACGTAGCCCTTTTCGGTGGAAATCGTCACCCGGCCATGCTGCGCATCGTCCGCGACCGTCGCCGTGTCCCTGAAGTGCTCCATGCCGAGCGATGCGAGCGGCGGATCTTTCGCGGACGCACTGTCGACGCACAAGCCGCAGACGGCGATGGCGGCCAATGCCGCTGCGCCGAGACTCACTCGCATGGATTGTCGGACTTGCATGGCGCACGTACCGGGCTAGGCCGCCGGAGGCTTGCCAAGATAATCCAGCTTGCCGAGCTCGACTCCGGCCTGGCGCAGAATGTCGTACGCCGTGGCGACATGGAAGAATACGTTCGGCAGCACGTGATGGAACAGGTAGGGGGTGCCCTGCATGGTCCGGGTGGAGTGGCGCGTCTGCCAGGTGATGGTTCGGTCCTCGGCTCCCTCGAACTGCGCGGGTTGCAGCGATTCGAGATACGCGACGGTGCCGCGGGTGGCGGCGATCCATTCGGCGAAGCTCCTTTCCTTCGCCTCGAACACCGGCACTTCGGCGGCGGCGAGCCGCGCGGCGCCGCCCTGCGCAATGTCGCTGGCGATGTGGATTTGCGTCGCCAACGGGAACATGTCGGGGTACAGGCGGGTGTTCAGCAACACCGCCGGGGCGATTTTGCGCGCCTCCGCGTAAGCGGCGCCTTTCTCGAGGATGGCGGCGAGGTTGTTCAAGGCGCGGACACAGGTCGGCACGGTGGCCGTATACAGGGTGAGGGACATGGGATTAGGCCGCCTTGCTGGTGGAGGCGAGCTGCCGCAATACGTATTGCAGAATCCCGCCGTGTTGGTAGTACTCGAGTTCCTTGGGAGTGTCGATGCGCAGGCGCACATCGAACTCGGTGGTCTTCCCGCCATCGGCCGTGGCCACCACCTTGACGAATTTCGCCGCGCCGCGATTCAGTCCGGCGATCTCGAAGGTTTCCTTGCCGGTGAGCCCGAGACTCTGGGCGTTCTGACCTTCCTTGAACTGCAGCGGCATCACGCCCATGCCGATCAAATTGGAACGGTGAATGCGCTCGAAGCTCTCGGCGATTACCGCCTTCACGCCCAACAGCATCGTGCCCTTGGCCGCCCAGTCGCGCGAACTGCCGGTGCCGTATTCCTTGCCGGCGAGAATGACCAGAGAGGTGCCGGCCGCCTTGTACTTGACCGCGGCGTCGAAGATGGGCATTTGCTGGCCGCTCGGGATGTGCAGCGTGAGGCCGCCTTCGGTGCCGGGCACCAACAGGTTCCGCAGTCGGATGTTGGCGAAGGTGCCGCGCATCATCACCTCGTGGTTGCCGCGACGCGCTCCATAGGAATTGAAATCCACCGCCTGCACGCCCTGCGCCATCAGGTATTGGGCCGCCGGACTGGATTTGGAGATATTGCCGGCGGGGGAAATGTGATCCGTGGTCACCGAATCGCCGAGCACCGCCAGCGCGCGCGCAC
>JBARBX010000519.1:0-6558 GCA_049793535.1 Steroidobacteraceae bacterium
ACAATGGCCGGATGACTTTATTCACTCATCTCTTCCAGCCGCTGCGCATCCGCGGCTGCACGCTCAAGAACCGCATCATGTCGACAGGCCATGACACGACGCTGCCGGTGGACGGAACCGTGAACGCGGCGCTGGTCGCCTACCAGGAGTCGCGCGCCCGCGGCGGCGTCGGACTCATCGTGCTGCAGGTGTCCGGGGTCCACGAGACGGCGCGCTACACCAATCACGTGCTGATGGCGATCGACGATGGCGCGATTGCCGGCTACCGCAACGTGGCGGAGGCGGTGCATCGCCACGGCGCCGCGCTGTTCGGCCAGCTCTTTCATCCGGGCCGCGAGATCGCCGAGGCCGACGGCGGTTTGCTCTCCGTGGCTTACGCGCCCTCTGCCGTGCCCAACGAGCGCTTTCACGTCATGCCGCGGCCGCTGAAAGCCGCCATGATCAACGCCATCGTGCGCGGCTACGGCGATGCGGCTCGGCGCATGCAGGCGGGAGGCCTCGACGGCGTGGAAATCGTCGCCAGCCACGGCTATCTGCCGGCGCAGTTCCTGAACCCGCGGGTGAACCTGCGCGCGGACGCCTACGGCGGCGATGTGCACGGCCGCCTGCGCTTCCTGCGCGAGGTCATTGCCGATATCCGCGCCAAGGTCGACGACGGGTTCGTGGTCGGTATGCGCATTTCGGGATCGGAGGCCGATGATCAGGGCTTGACGGAGGATGAGACTTTCGAGGCCGTGACGCTGCTCGGCGACAGCATCGACTACGTGCATATCACCGTCGGGACCTCCGCCAGCCTCGGCGGCGCCATTCACATCGCGCCGCCCATGACGTTCAAGAACGCCTATGTGGTTCCCTATGCCGCCCGGATCAAACGGCAGTCGCCAATCCCGGTGTTCGTGACCGGACGGATCAACCAACCTCAGGAAGCGGACGCGGTGATTGCCGCCAAGCACGCCGACGTGTGCGGCATGACGCGCGCGCTCATCAGCGATCCGGAAATGCCCAATAAGGCGGCGCGCGGTGCGGAGGAGGACATTCGCGCCTGCATCGCCTGCAATCAAGCCTGCATCGGCCACTTTCACAAGGGATACCCCATTTCCTGCATTCAAAATCCGGTGAGTGGCCGCGAGCTGCGCTTCGGCACTTTGAGTTCAGCCTCGCGGCGCAAGCAGGTCTGGGTGGTCGGCGGCGGACCGGCCGGCATGAAGGCAGCCGTGGTCGCGGCCGAGCGCGGTCATGAGGCCACTCTGTTCGAGGCGCAGCGGCGCCTCGGCGGTCAAGCCCTGCTCGCGCAAATGCTGCCCGGACGCGCCGAGTTCGGCGGCCTGGTCACCAATCTGGAGCGCGAGCTGCACTTGGCGGGCGTTCCGGTACACAAGGGGACGCGCGTCGATTCAGCGATGATTGCCAAGGCGGCGCCGGACGTCGTGATCATCGCGACCGGCGCCAAGCCCTATCGGCCGCCATTTCCGCAGGAAGGCGCCCTGCAAATCGTCGATTCCTGGCAGGTGCTGCGCGGCGAGGGGAGTATTGGGCAGTCGGTGGTGGTCATCGACTGGCGCGCGGATTGGATCGGCATCGGCATCGCGGAACACCTCGCAATGGCGGGACGGTCGGTGCGTCTCGCCGTCAGCGGGATTGCGGCCGGCGAGACCCTGCCGTTCTATGTGCGAGACCACTCGGTCGCGGCACTGCACAAGCTCGGCGTCAAAGTGCTGCCTTATATGAGGCTGTACGGCAGCGATGTGGACAGCGTCTATCTGCAACATATCGGCAGCGGCGAAGCCGTGGTCATCGACAAGGTCGACACCCTGGTCCTGTGCACCGGCCATACCCCGGTGGATGAGCTATCGGATACCCTCGAGGGCATGGACGTCGAGGTTCGAGTGATCGGCGATGCGGCATCGCCACGCACCGCCGAGGAGGCTGTCTACGAGGGACTGAGCGTGGCCGCGGAGATCTGACGCCGCGGTACTCCCGGGTCATCGGCGTCCTCGCCGAGAAAGCCGCCGCTTTGGTGGGCCCACAATCGCGCGTACACACCGCCTTGCGCGAGCAGAGAATAGTGATTGCCCTCCTCCACGATGCGCCCCTTGTCGAGCACGATCAGCCGATCCATGGCGGCGATGGTGGAGAGACGATGCGCAATCGCAACCACCGTCTTGCCTTCCATCAGGCGATTGAGGCTCTGCTGAATCGCCGCTTCGACCTCGCTGTCGAGCGCGCTCGTGGCCTCGTCCAGCAACAGGATGGGTGCATCCTTGAGCATGACCCTGGCGATGGCGATGCGCTGGCGCTGGCCGCCGCTCAGCTTGACCCCGCGCTCGCCCACGTGGGCGTCGTAGCCGGTGCGGCCCATGGCATCGCTCAAGCCCTGGATGAACTCGTGCGCCTCGGCGCGCTTCGCCGCCGCCAGCATCTCGGCATCGGCGGCATCGGGCCGCCCGTAGCGGATGTTGTCGCTGACCGACCGGTGCAGCAGCGAGGTGTCCTGAGTCACCATGCCGATCTGCGCGCGCAGACTGTCTTGAGTGCCGAGCGCGATATCCTGGCCGTCGATCAGCACCCGGCCGTGCGGGATGTCATAGAAGCGCAGCAGCAGATTGACAACGGTGCTCTTGCCGGCGCCCGAACGGCCGACCAGTCCGATTTTCTCGCCGGGCCGAATGTGCAGATTCAGGTCGTCGATGACCGGCCGCAGCGGGTTCGAGGCCATGCCGTAGGCGAAGCTCACCGCCTCGAAGCGGATATCGCCGCGCGTGACGCGCAGCGGCTGCGCGTCCGGGCGGTCGACGACGGTGGGCGAACGCGCCAGCGTCGTGATGCCGTCCTGCACGGTGCCGATTTGCTCGAACAGCGAGGCCATCTCCCACATGACCCAGTGCGAGATGCCGTTGAGGCGCAGAGCCATGGCGGTGGCCGCCGCGACCGCGCCGACGCCCACCCTGCCTTGCGTCCACAGCCAGAGAGCGACTCCCGCAGTGCTTGCGATCAGCGCCATGCTGAGGACGTGATTGACGATCTCGAAGCCCGTCACCATGCGCATCTGGGCGTACACGGTCTTCAGAAATTCCGCCATCGCAGTCTGTACGTAGCGCGATTCGCGCTGGGTGTGCGAGAACAGCTTCACCGTGGTGATGTTGGTGTACGCATCCGTGATGCGGCCCGTCATCATCGAGCGCGCATCGGCCTGCGCCATCGCGACCGCACCGAGCCGGGGCACGAAGTAGAACATCGCAGCCGAATACATGGCGAGCCAGCCGAGGAGCGGCGCCAGCAGCCAAATATGAAAGCTGCCGACAATCAGCGCGATCGTCACGAAATAGATCAGGACGAACACCAAGATGTCGGCCAGTATCATCCAGGTGTCGCGAACCGCGAGCGCGGTCTGCATGAGCTTGGCCGCGACCCGGCCCGCGAATTCGTCGTGATAGAAGCTCAAGCTTTGCGCGAGCATGTTGCGGTGGAAGTTCCATCGCAACCGCATGGCGAAATTGCCGGCGAGCGCCTGCTGTTTGAACAGGCTTTGCAGAGCGATCAACACGACGCTGCCGGCGAGGACGGCGGACAACAACAAGAGGTGGGCACGCTGCTCGGTCCACAGCCGCGACGGCTCAACCTTGGCGAGCCAATCGACCACCCGCCCGAGAATGCTGAACAGCAGGGCCTCGAACACGCCGATCGCCGCGGTGAACAGCGTCATCGCCACGATGTAGCGCCGGGCGCCGCGGGCGCAGGCCCACAGAAAGGCGAAGAAGCCCCGGGGTAGCGGCGCAGGCGCGCCCTCCGGATAGGGCGGGACCAGCTTCTCGAAGTAACGAAACAAGGCGGAGGCTCCCGTGAGTTGGAAATGGAATCTTACCGTACTGCGGCCGCCCGAAGGGGTGTGCGGCCTATGGCCGCCTACACGGGCAGGTAGCATAATCGTCCCCATGCGTAGGGCGACGACGACGGAGTGGATGGCCGGATCGCTGGCCGTGGGGCTGGCGATCGTGTGGCTTGCGCGCACATTGGGATATCCGGTCAACGATGCGCTGCGCGCCACTGCGCGCTGGTCGTTCGCGCTGTTTTGGCTGGCATCTTGCGGCGGCGCCCTGGCAACGATATTCGGTGCGCGGTTTCGAGCGCTCGCGCAACGCGCTCGGGAATTCGGGCTCGCCTTCGCCTCAGCCCATCTCGCCCATCTCGGCCTGGTCGCCTGGGTCCTGCACGTCGCCGGATCGACGTTCTCGCGCAATCTGTTGATCTTCCTCGGCCTCGGCGTGTTCTGGACTTATTTTTTGGCCATTCTCTCCATCCGCCGACTGACCGCCAGGCTGGATCCGAGAACCGTGCGCATCCTGCGGACCGTCGGTGTGGAGTACATCTCTCTGGTCTTCCTGTTCGACTTTACCCTGCCCCGATTTCAAGTCGACATCCCGTATATCGCGGAATATGTGCCGTTCATTGTCCTGACCCTCGCCGGCCCCATCTTGCGGATTGCCGCGGCGTTCAAACGCCTGAGCCAGACGCGCGCGCTCGCGGCGTAGGCGCCAATCGGAAATTTTCTCACGCTCTCTCCATCTGCCGGTTAGCATAGGGACAATGGGTCCCGCCCTACGCCGCAGCTTGAAGCAACGACACATGACGATGATCGCGCTCGGCGGCGTCATCGGCGCCGGTCTGTTCGTCGGCAGCGGTGTGGTCATCAAGGCGGCCGGACCCGCGGCCGTGTTTTCCTTTGTGATCACCGGACTCTTGGTCGTCCTGGTGATGCGCATGCTCGGCGAGATGGCCGTCGCCGTGCCGGCAGTCGGCTCATTCTATGAATACGCGCGCCTGGCGTGGAGCGACCGGCCGGCGCTCGGCGATCTCGCCGGCTTTCTGACCGGCTGGATGTACTGGTATTTCTGGGTCATGGTCGTGGCCATGGAGGCGGTCGCCGGAGCCACCTTGGTTCAATTTTGGCTGCCCGACGTACCGGCCTGGCTGATCAGCCTCACGCTTCTGCTGTCCTTGACGGTGACCAATCTGGTGTCGGTGAGGTCGTTCGGCGAGTTCGAGTTTTGGTTCGCATCGATCAAGGTGGCGGCGATCGTGGTCTTCTTGGTTATAGCCGGGGTGTATGTCATCGGGCTGTGGCCCGGAGTTCCCGTCCACGTCGCCAACCTCACCGCCCACGGCGGCTTCGCCCCGAACGGCATCCTTCCCGTGCTGACCGGCGCGGTCGCTGCCACCGGTTTTTACTTCGGCGCGGAGATCGTCGCGGTAGCCGCTGCGGAGACGGCCGAGCCTTCGAAGGCGGTGGCCAAGGCGACACACTGGGTGGTCACGCGTGTCTTGTTCTTTTACGTGGGTTCGATCCTGCTGGTCGTGTGCCTCGTGCCCTGGAACTCGCCGGGAATCTTGACGCCCTATGTCAGCGCCCTCGGTGCCATGGGAATACCCGGTGCGGCGCAGATCATGAACGCAGTGGTCTTGACCGCCGTGTTGTCGGCGCTGAATTCGGGGCTGTATGCCTCCTCGCGGATGCTGTTCGCGCTGACCCGGCACGGCGACGCTCCCCGGAGTCTGACCAAGCTCGGCCGCAACGGCGTGCCGGCACGCGCCATCCTGCTGGGTACGCTGTTCGGTTATGTTGCGGTGGCGATGTCGTACTTTTCGCAAACACAGGCCGTATTCGCCTTCCTGGTCAATTCCTACGGCACGGTGGCGATATTCGTCTACGTGTTCATCGCGATTTCGCAGCTGCGACTACGGGTACGATTGGAGCGGGAAGATCCCGGCCGCCTGCGCGTGCGAATGTGGGGCTATCCGTACCTCACGTACGTGGCGATCGCGGGCATGCTCGGCATTGTGCTCGCGATGGCCTTCATCCCAGACCAAAGGACCCCGCTCCTATTTGGCTTCATCAGCCTGGGGCTGCTGCTGCTGGCCTTCGCAGTGCGCGCGCGGTTCGGTGCAAAGGCCGACTTCGCGATGCCCACCCTGGAATCCGCTGCGATCGAGGAGTCTTAGTAGGGGCGGTCGCCGATGACGGTGGCGCGGTGCATGATGCGCCGCTCCGGCAGATAGTCCGCCACGGCATAGTGGTGGGTAATGCGGTTATCCCAGAACGCTATGTCATCGACGCTCCAATGCCAGCGCAGCGTGAACTCGGGCCGCGCCGCATGGGCGAACAGGAACGCGAGCAGTGCGTCGCTCTCGCGCGGTTCGAGTTCATTGATACGGGTGGTGAAGCCGTCATTGACGAATAGAGCCTTGCGCCGGGAGACCGGGTGCGTGCGGATCACCGGATGCGTTACCGGCGGATGCTTGGCCACGGCGCGTTCGTAGCGTTCCTTGAATGCAGGGTCCGCGCCCCAGCGGCCGGGAGGAAAGGACTTGACCACCGAGTGCTCGGCTGTCAGGCCCTCGAGGAATTTCTTCAAGGGTGCCGACAGGGCGTCGTAAGCAGCCAGGTTGCTCGACCACAGCGTGTCCCCGCCGGCGCTCGGCAACTGCTTGGCCGCGAGAATGCCCGCGAGCGGCGGTGTCTCACTGAAGGTCACGTCGGTATGCCAGTTGTCGTTGTCCGGC
>JBARBX010000520.1:0-2087 GCA_049793535.1 Steroidobacteraceae bacterium
GATGGAATCGACGGTATCGTGCCGTCGAGGCGCGTACGCCTCCGCGCCAACGGTCGCTCCCCAGACAGATCTCCGCACGGCCGTACAGGATCATCGCAGTCCCGCTAGAAAGTTGTAGATAGCGTTACTCTCATGGAAATCGGCTCGAGGGGGTGCACATGGATATCCGCGACGCCGGCCGCGGGTTCCCCGGGCAGGCGATCGACGTACCAGTACTCCATGGCATTCGCCTTCTTGTCGGTGATGTTGTAGACGCCGACCGCGGCTTTCCAGCCGTTCGCGAACGAGTAGCGAATGTCGCCGTTCCACTCGCCGTAGCCGGAGCCCTGCACGGCATCGTCCGATGAGAGGGGGTAGGCGCCCAGGTATCGATACTGAAGACCTCCGCTCCAAGATCCAAGATCCTTCACATAGGCGGCAAACGATCCGGTGGCAAACGGCGCATTCGGCAAGTATTCGCCCACATGTCCGGTGCCATCGTCGAAAGCCGTCTTGAAACGCGCATGATCCGCCGAATAGCTGCCATACAATTCCAGCCACGCCGCCGCCTGGTAAGTGACGTTGAGTTCGAAGCCGCGGCGGCGGCTGGCCGGCCCGGCGAAATCCTGCCCCACGTCCGGGTCGTAAGTGGTCTCCGATTGAGCGTCCAATGTGAACAACGCCAGGGTGAGTGCGAGGCGGTGCCCCACTTGCTGACGGACGCCGATCTCCTCCCCATCTTGACGCGCGATCAGCGGCGCGCCCGCCACGCCTAAGCTCGCGGCGGCGTTGACGCCGCGTAAGTCGTCGCTGTGAAAGCCGCGGCCGGCGCTCAAGTAGAATTCCGTCGTCGCCGCGGGGGTCAGGATGACACTCGCCTTGGGCTGGAACAAAGCCGCGTCGGCGCTGCCCGAATGGGTGCCATTGTCGCTCCCGTCAATCGCGTCCTCTCGAAAGCCCAGCACGGTACGCAGCCAGCTCTCCCAATGGGTCGTCGCCTGCACGTAGGCGGCAGCATCGCGCAGGCGCACCCGGTCCTGCTCCGAAATATTGAGAGGATCGGCGCTCGCCGGCAAAGTCACTCGATCCAATGTGGGCAGGCGCGACACCTCATTGAAATCGAAGCGCGTCGACACCCCGACCAACCATTCATTGCGCAAGCCGAACAGATCGATGGTACGCGTGAAATGGGCGCCGCCGCCGACCGTGACGCGATCCTCGTGCTGGGCTTCCTGGTCGCCGTTGACCGGGTCCACCAGAAAGTGGGTAAAGTCATTCCACAGCGTCAATTGGTTGTCGATGACGTAGAGATTGGCGGACAGCTCTCCCCCGCCCACGCCTGCAAAGATGCGCGCGGACAGGCTCGCGCGCTGCGCCTGCCCGCCGTCCGACGGATCGAGCGATCCGAAGCGGCCGATCAAGCCCTCATCGATGGCGCGCAGCGGCTGGTCGGTGGTGCTGTTCCATAACCCGCGATAGAACATGCCGGTCACTGAATAGCCGTCGTGGTCGTCGCCGCCGCTGTAACGCAGCACGGCGTTGAGCTTGCGCTGATCGTCGGGATTGACCCAAAGACCGTCGTAGTGCTGCAGCTCGAGAGCGCCGAGAACAGTGCCCTCGCCCGCCGCCTGCGATGCCGTGGTCAACAGCCGCTGAACCCCAAGGGTGCCGGCGGTGAGCGCGAGTTGATCGTCGATTGAGTTCAGATAGTTGAGGTGCACGGCGCCTACCGACGCGAAGTCACCCTCGCTTGCGGTGTAGGTACCCTTGCTGTAGCGAATATCGGACGCCAGTTCCGGGATCAGAAAATTCACGTCCGCGTAACCTTGGCCGTGAGCATGCGTCGGTTCGTTGACGGGCATGTCATCCACGTAAATGGCGAGATCGGTGCCGTGATCCAAATTGTAGCCCCGCATCAGGTACTGATTGGCCTTGCCCTCGCCGCTGTGCGAGGTCACATCGAGCCCGGGAACGGTTTCCAGCAACTGGCCTGGGCGGTAAGCAGGCGCGAGCGCCAATTCCTCTTCGACGACTACTCCCTCGCTCGCCGTCATGGCGGTGCCGATCAGCTTCAGCCGCTCGGCGGTCACCACCACATCCTACAGGCC
>JBARBX010000521.1:0-4592 GCA_049793535.1 Steroidobacteraceae bacterium
GCCCGGCACGTTGGCAAGGTCCGCGGAGATCTGGCGGCTCACCTGCCGGAGCATGTTGAAGCGCTCGCGAATCAGTTTGGCCTTCGAAATTCTTCGCGAGTGGCTCGAACTGTTGAGGGCCGCAACCACCCGGCCATATTGGTCGAGCACCGGCACCGCGAGCGCCACCACGCCGTAGGCCAGTTCGTCCTCGACCGCGGAGTATCCGGTGCGCTGGCAATCCTCGATCAACTGCCGCAGCTTGCCGGGGTCGGTCACCGTTCGATCGGTCAAGGCATCGAGCGTTGCCGTGTCGAAATAGCGCTGCAGGCGCTCCGGCCTCAATCCCGCGAGCAGCACCCTGCCGGTGGAAGTCGCGTGGGCGGCGAAACGGCTGCCGACATGCGCCTCCAGCCGCACCAGCGTGCGAATGGAGGCCCGCGCCACATACACGATCTCGGTTCCGTCGAGTACGCACAGTGCGGCCGAGTCGCCGGTCTTGCGTGCGAGCTCTTCGAGGTGCGTCTTGGTGAGCACCTCGATGTTCATCGACTCAAGGTAGGCGGCGCCGATTTCCAGCACTTTCGGCCGCAGCAGAAATTGGCGCCCGCTGCGCGTGACATAGCCGAGTTCCTCGAGAGTCAGCAGGCATCGGCGCGCGGTGGCCGCCGGCATTTCCGTGATCCCGGCGATGTCGCTCAGGGTCAACGCCGCGCGGTCGCGCGTGAACGCCCGGATGACGCCCAGCCCTTTCGCAAGTCCTCCCATCGTCTCGCGACGCCGCTGCGCCGTCTTGCCTTTGACCATGGCGCTTAGTCTATTTCGATATGCGAAATAAGGGGAGCCTTTCGTCCGCGGGCTTGACGGGCGGCGAGTTCGGGTCCAGCATATTCGATATACGAATATCTATTCGCTATGCGAAAACCCCATGACGGGCATGATCTAGGGACGAGGTTTCCGTGAAAATTGGGTCGCAAGCTCACCGCAGTACCGCCGTTTCGACATCGAACGAGACGACCATCCTGGTTCGCGGGCGGGATCTGACCCAGGATTTGATCGGGCATATCGGCTTCACAGAACATTTCTGGCTGCTGCTCACCGGCGCACTGCCCAGCGCGGCGCAGAGGCGTGTTCTCGACGCCACCCTGGTGGCCATTGCGGAGCACGGTCTCGTGCCCAGCGTACAGGTGGGACGAATGACGCTCGCCGCGGCACCGGAGGCGCTGCAGGGAGCCGTGGCCGCGGGCATTCTCGGCTGCGGTTCCGTCGTCTTGGGATCCTCCGAAGCGGCGGGCCAGTTTTTCGCGGCGATCGCCGCGCGGATTGCGGCCGGGGACGCGGCCGCGCAGGCAGCCAAGGCGGTGGTACTCGAATACCGGGCCGGCCGCCGCTCGATCCCCGGATATGGGCATCCCTTGCACAAGGGATTCGACCCGCGCGCTCAGCGACTGTTTGAGGTTGCGCGGGAAGCCGGCAGCGCCGGCGCGCACATCGAGATCGCGCGCCAGGTCGAGCGGCTGTTACCCGATCTTTTGGGCAAACCACTGGCATTGAACGTCTCGGGCGCAATCCCGGCAGTGCTTCTCGATGCCGGATATCCGCTCGCCGCCCTCAAAGGTGTGCCCATTTTAGCGCGGACGGCCGGGCTCATCGCGCACTTGCTCGAAGAGCAACTGCGCCCCATCGGCTTCGTGATGTCCCATGCGGCCGCCGCGGCGATCGATTACGACGGCGATTCCCCGCCTGAGTTTCAGCCGAGTCACGGGTAATGGGCGTTCTGACCGGCATTCGGGTGGTCGAGCAAGGCACGTTCATCACAGGCCCGTGCGCCGGAATGATGCTCGCCGATCTTGGCGCCGACGTGATCAAGGTCGAAAGCCCGGAAGGCGACCCGTACCGCAACTATCAAGGCGACCGGTACTCGCCGCATTTCCAGGCCTACAACCGCAACAAGCGCAGTATCGCCTTCGATCTGAAACAGTCCGGCGATCGCGCGGTTTTCGATGGACTGGTGCGCGAAGCAGACGTCTTCATCCAGAACTTCAGGCCCGGCACCGCGACACGCCTTGGCGCGGGGCCGGAGCGGCTATGCGCGATCAACCCGCGACTGATCTACACATCCATCAGCGGCTTCGGTTCGAGCGGTCCGTACACAGAACGCCCAAGCTACGATTCCGTCGCCCAGGCCTTGAGCGGATTCTTGAGCGTTGTGGTCGATTCGAGCCGCCCCCGCTTTCTGGGTCCGGCGCTGGCCGATGCGATCACCGGAATATACGCGGCCTACGGCGCGCTCGGCGCGCTGGTGCAGCGCGGCCGGACCGGTCAGGGTGCTCTGGTCGAAGTGTCGATGCTCGAGGCAATGGCGCATTTTGCGCTCGAACCCTTTGCCGCATTTTTCGCCCTCGGCACGACGCCCACATCGAGCGACCGCCCACGGCTCGCGCAAGCCTACATTCTGCACACGGCCGATGGGCGGCTCATCGCCATCCACCTCTCCTCGCTCGACAAGTTTTGGGACGGACTCCTGAGCGCGCTCGAAGCGCCGGAACTCGGAACCGACGCGCGATTCAGCACCCGTCAGTCGCGCATCGCCCACTATGAGGCGTTGAATGCCGAGCTCGACCAGAGATTCGCGCGGCATGCGCTCTCGCACTGGGTCGAACGATTGGGACGGCACGACGTGCCGTACGCGCCGATCAACACCATCGATGAAGTGACTCACGATCCGCAAGTCGAGCACTTGGGACTCATCGTTCCGGTAGCGGGCGCGCATGGCGGCACCCGATCGGTCCGGCCGCCGGTGCAATTCGGCGGAGTGCGCAGCAGTACGGTGCGTGCGGCGCCGCTGCTCGACGAACATGGGCAGTCCATTCGCGAAGCGCTTGCACGTGGCGAAGTGTGGCCGGGCGTGCGCATGGAGGAAGAGCTGGTCGGCGCCTGAGCGGAGGGGGATTTGAAAGGGGGGGACGTGCAGCGCTAGGCCGCAGTCTCGGTGCGTCTTCTAATAAACGATCAATGATGTTTGACCAGGGGAGTGAATAATCATGAGCACTTTACGGGGCAGATGGATAGCCGCGTCGACAACGGCGATGGCCGTGATCATGGCAGTGCCGGCACAGGCGCAGACGACGACGCCTGGTGCGTCCAACGATCTGACGGAAATCGTCGTCACGGCGCGCAGGCGCGATGAATCCTTGCAGAGCGTGCCGATAACCATCGACGCCTTCACCCAGCAAACCATCAAGTCGGCGGGGATCGAATCTCCCCGCGACTTCGTCGCCATGGTCCCGAACATGACCCTGGTCGAGGTGCAGAACGTCGGCAACTCCTTCATCACGGTCCGCGGCATTTCGCAGGCGCGCAACAGCGAGCCTTCGGTTGCCGTGCTGGTCGACGGCGTGCTGGAGCCCAATCCCTACGAGTTCGACCAGGAGCTGTTTGACATCAAGCAGATCGAGGTCCTCAAGGGACCACAGGGCGCCCTTTATGGCCGCAACGCCATCGGCGGGGCGATCATCATTCATACCGCGGACCTTCCCGATCATTTTGAAGGCGAAGGCAAGGTCGGCGTCGGCAACGGGGTGTCCGAAAAGGCTCAATTGGCCGTGGGTGGCCCGATCGATTCGGCCGGGGCGCTCAAGTATCGCGCTTCGCTCAATTTCTACAACACGGATGGCTTTCTGGAGAACACCTATCTCGATCGCAAGGCCGATCCGTACAAGGATTATTCCGGCCGGTTGCGCCTCGTGTGGCAGCCCTCCGACCAATGGACGGGGGACCTTCGCGTATACCGCGATCACGTCGATACGACCGCGTACTACTACGTCATTCCGCGTGCCGACGAGTCGAACGTCTTCAGCAGCTTCACCACGCCGCCGAACGCGAACGACGTCACCAGCCCCATTCAGACCAACAACCTAGGATCCGATACCCGCGATATAACCGATGTCGCCCTCAAGATCGACTACAACCCGGGGGTTGGGACGTTCACCGCGACTTCAGACTACAACCACACCAAGGAGATCGACACCGGAGACGCCTACGATTTCCGGCCGATCGCCACGTCCATCGCGTACAACGACTTCTTCACGTTTGTGCCGGCGGCCGACGGCGGGTCGTTCGATGAGAGCCAGAGCCAATTCATCGACGTGACGACCTACAGCCAGGAGCTGCGCTTCACCTCGCAGAAAGTTGGCGGCTTCTCCTGGATCGCGGGCGCTTACTACATTCACACCGACCGCTTCATTTCCACGGGCAATTTGGTGGACCGGGGACTTGGCGTCCCGGCCGTCTATTACACCCCGATAGTCGATCCGACTAATCCATGGGCGACCAACACCAACGTCACGTTTCTCGCGGACTCGCAGCACAACAACGCCTGGGCGGTGTTCGGGGATGCGACCTACGAATTCAACTCGCAGTGGGAATTGGACACCGCGATCCGCTACGACGAGGATTCGCGCCAGAACACCACCGATACGCCGCAGAACTTCCTGCCCGACCCGACCGCCCACACCGGGGAGGTGCGCCACGAGACCTTCGACGCCGTGCAGCCCAAAGGCACGCTGCGCTATAAGCCGACCGACACCCTCACCTTCTACGGCGGCTGGAGC
>JBARBX010000522.1:0-5960 GCA_049793535.1 Steroidobacteraceae bacterium
CCGGCCACAGCGACGCCCGTCGGCATCGGTGCCAGCGTGAAGGGCGGAACGCTCAGCTTTCAGAGCTATCAGCAGAAGGGACGGGTGTTGACGTACAAGGTCGCCCGGCCGGCCTACATTGTGGCGCAGATGCATTGCACCGGGCGCGTGGAAAACCTCTACGGCCCCTGGATCACTCTCGCCGGCCCCCAGGGGCCCGAGATATTTTACGTGAACCTTGGCAACGGGGTGTCCGGAGCGCCCTTGTCACCGGTCAGTGCGATGCAGTTGATGCAGCCGTGAGTTGACTCCGCGTGGAGTCTGCATGCCGCGCCTCGAGCTCGGCGACCACCTGCGACAGCGACAGGCCCTTGACCTTGAGCAGCAGCAGCGTGTGGTACAAAAGATCCGCGGCCTCGCCGATGATCTCTGCATCGGATTGCGCGACGGCGGCGAGCGCGAGTTCCAGTCCTTCCTCACCAACTTTCTGCGCGATACGCCGCGTGCCTTCATCGAGGAGCTTCGCGGTGTAGCTGCCCGGCGGGCGCTCGGCGATTCGTTGCACGATGATTCGCTCCAGTTGTCCCAGGAATGCGGTCTCTTGCGCCGTCGATCGGGGTGGGTTCTCGCCCCAGCAGGTGGCCGTGCCCAAATGACAGGCGGCCCCCGAAGGTTCGGCCAGTATCAACAAGGTATCGCCGTCGCAATCGACCGCGATCTGCCGCACATTCAAGAAGTGGCCTGAGGTCTCGCCCTTGGTCCATAGCCGGCTCTTGCTGCGGCTCCAGAAGGTGACGCGGCCGCTCGCCTGGGTCGCGGCGAGCGCCTCGGAATTCATGAAGCCCAGCATGAGCACCGCGCCGCTGCCGGCGTCTTGAACGACGGCCGGCAGCAAGCCGCCGCCCTTATCCCAGTCGAGTTCTTTCATAGCCGCACCTCGATGCCGGCGCCGCGGAGTCGGCGCTTCAGGTTGGGAATGGCGATTTCGCCGGAATGAAACACGCTTGCGGCCAGCGCCGCATCCACGTGAGCCGTTGCAAATACCTCGGCGAAGTGTTGCTCCGCGCCGGCACCTCCCGAGGCCACCAGGGGAACTCGGCACACCGCGCGCACCGCGCACAGCTGCGCGATGTCGAAGCCGCGGCGCACCCCGTCGCTCGACATGCAATTGAGCACGATCTCGCCCGCGCCGCGGGCCTGCGCTTCGACGACCCAGTCGACGGTGCCGCGGCGGGTGTCGCGGCTGCGCTCGACATCGCCGGTGAATTGCTGGACCCGGTAGCCATCCGGGAAGGTCTGGCTGTCCACGCCCACCACAACACACTGGGTGCCGAAGCGGCGGCTCAGCTCGTCGATCAATTCGGGGCGCTCGAGCGCGGGAGAATTGACCGAGATTTTCTCGGCGCCGCAGGCCAGTATCTCCTCGGCCTGTTCGACGGTGCGGATTCCGCCGGCGACGCAAAACGGGATATCGAGAGTGCGCGCCACGCGCGTGATCCAGGAGCGGTCCACCGAACGTCCCGCGGGACTCGCCGAGATGTCGTAGAACACGAGTTCATCCGCGCCCTCGTCGCGATAGCGGGCCGCGAGTTCCAGAATGTCCCCGACGATTCGATGGTTGCGAAACTGCACGCCCTTGACCACCCGGCCATCGCGCACATCGAGACAGGGAATTATGCGTTTGGCAAGAATGGCTGCAACTCCTCGGCCGGAATGAGGCCCTCGAGCAAGGCCTTGCCGCTGATGGCGGCGGCGGCGCCGGCGTCGGCCAGAGCGCGCAGGTCGCGCGAGTCGCGGATGCCGCCGGAGGCCTGCCAGTGAATGTGCGGATGGCGGCCCACGGCCTCTCGATATAAATCGACGTTCGGACCCGTCAGTGCGCCGTCGCGGCCCACATCGGTACACAGCACGTGCTTGAGGGGCGAGCCGGTGAAGTTCTCCACGGCGTTCCACAACGACAATTCGGACTGACGCTGCCACCCATGGCTGGCGACCCGCGGCGTACCCTCGCCATCCAAGCGCACGTCGAAGGCCAACGTCACGCGTTCCGGGCCGAATCCATCGAGCCAGCTCCGCACCGTCTCGACATGGGTCAGCGCCGCGCTGCCGATCACCACTCGCGCGACGCCGAGCTCGAACATCTGCACAACCGACTCCGCGTCGCGCAAGCCGCCGCCCACCTGCATGTGGACGGCGGGCAGCGCAGCCAGTCGGGCGAGAATGGCGCGATTGCCGGGGCTGCCCCCCTGAGCTCCGTCGAGATCGACCACGTGCAGCCAGTCGGCGCCGAGGTCGCGATACTTCTCGGCCAGGTCCTGGGGCTCGTCGGCGTAGGGTGTCTCGCGCTCGAAGTCGCCGTACAGCAGCCGCACACAGCGGCCTGCCTTCAAATCGATGGCGGGGATGAGACGCATGAGGATTGCGGGAGGCGCGGCATCGTCAATGGATTGCCAGGAAATTCTCGAGCAGGCGCGCGCCCACCGCGGCCGAGCGCTCGGGGTGAAATTGTGCGCCGTAAAAATTGCGCCACTGCACGCAGGCGCTGAATTGCGTGCCGTAATGCGCGCTGGCCACGGTGGCGGCGCCGACATCGAGCGCGTAACTGTGGACGAAGTACGCATAGTCGCCGTCGGTGAGTCCGGCGAGCAGGGCACAGGGGCGGCGGATCTCGAGGGTGTTCCAGCCCATATGCGGTACCGGCCGGTCTGGGTCTTGCGCGAAGCGCGCCGCGCCGCCGGGAATGACGCCGAGGCAGGCGACATCGCCCTCCTGCGAGGATTCGTACAGCAGCTGCATGCCGAGGCATATGCCGAGTACCGGCTGTCGCAGGGTGGGAATGACGGTGTCCAGGCCGCTCTGCCGCAGGCGGGACATGGCCACGGCGGCGGCGCCCACTCCGGGGAGAATGACGTGGCTGGCCGCGCGCAGCTCGTCGGGGTCCGCCGACACGGATGCCTCGGCATCGAGCCGCTGCAGCGCGAATTGCAGCGACGCGATGTTGGCACCGCTCGCGACGATGATTATTTGGCGCCTGCTCACAAGGTGCCCTTGGTGCTCGGCAGCTCGCGGCCTTCGAGACGGATGGCCTGGCGCAGGCTGCGGCCCACGCCCTTGAAGCAGGACTCGATCATGTGGTGGGAGTTCTCGCCGCGCACCGTGATGTGCAGCGCCGCTCCCAGGGACTGCGCGAGCGAGCGGAAAAAGTGCGGCACGAGCTCGGTGGGCAATTCGCCGACGCGTTCACGATCGAAGCGTCCCTCCCAGACGAAGAACGGCCGGCCCGACAGATCGAGCGCGACCTGAGCTTCGGCCTCGTCCATGGCCAGCAAGAATCCATACCGGGCGATTCCGGTTTTGTCGCCGAGCGCCTCGCGCAATGCCGCTCCCAGTCCCAGGGCACAGTCCTCGACCGTATGATGCTCGTCGATGTGCAGGTCGCCGCTGCACTTGAGGTCGAGTGCAAAACCGCCGTGCTTCGCGATCTGCTCCAGCATGTGGTCGAAGAAACCCAAACCCGTGGCGATGACGCAGGGACCCTCGCGCGACAGGTCCACCTCGATGTGAATGTCGGTTTCCTTGGTCTTGCGATGCACCCGGGCGCGCCGAGTCTGCCCGAGAATGCGCCGGGCGATCGCCGGCCAGGTCTCCTCGGGCTCGCCGTCCAGGCGAATCCTAAAGGCCTCGACCCCGAGATTTGCCGCAAACTCAAGATCCGTGTCACGGTCGCCGATCATGTAGCTGCGGGACTTGTCGATGCGGTGCGCGGCGAGAAATTCGCGCACCATGCCGAGTTTCGGTTTGCGGCAACCGCACTGCTGCCGCAGAAAATGCGGACAGATGCACACGGCGTCGAACTCGATGCCCTGCGAGGAGAACAACTCCAAGATGAACCGGTGCGCGCCCTCGAAGCGCTCCTGCGGAAAACTCGCCGTCCCGAGTCCATCCTGGTTCGTGACCATGACGAAGCCGAAGCCCGCGGCCTTGAGCTCGAGCAGCGCGGGCACCACGCCGGGCATGAGGCGCACCTTGTCCAGGCTGTCGATTTGCTCGTCCGCGGTCTCTTCGTTCAAGGTGCCGTCGCGGTCCAGGAACAGGATTCGCCGGCCGCCCACGTCCGCCGCAACGCCTTTCATGCCGATCCCACACGCTTTAACAAGGCATCGTTCTCCTCGCGTGAACCCACGGTGACGCGCAGCGAGCGCGGCAGCGAAGGATGGCTGCGCAGATCCCGGACGATCAGGCCGCCGGCCAGAGTGTTGCTCATAAAACGATCGGCGTCGCGGCAATCGACGAGCAGGAAATTCGCATCGCTCGGCCAGACCTTGTCCACCAAGGGCGACGCGGCAAGACCGCGCTGCAAGTATTCACGCTCCTCGAGCAAAGCTTCGAGCCGGGCTTGCGCGGCGGGGAGTTCGGCGGGGTCCAGCGCTCGCAGGGCGGCCTCCACCGAGGGTTGCGCCAGGGAGTAGGGCGGAATGACCCGCCGCGCCAGTTCAATGAGTTTGGGGTGGGCGAGCAGGGCACCGACCCGGGCGCCGGCGAGAGCGTGCGCCTTGGAGAGCGTGCGCAGTATCGCCAGAGTCGAAAAGCGGCTCAGCGAGCGCGTGAGGCTCGGCGAACGCGACCACTCGTTATAGGCTTCGTCGATCACCACGATGGCTTTGCCGTCGAGCGCCTTGCACAGCTCCTCGAGAGCTGCCGTATCGAGCAGATTCGCCGTGGGGTTGTTCGGCGAGCACAGGTACACGAGCTTGACGTGGGGCCGCCATGCCGCCAGAAGCCGCTGGGGATCGAGCGCCCAGCCGCGTTCACGATCCAGGGGCACTTCCACGACTTCGGCGCCCTGAATGCGCGCCGCCACCTGGTACATGCCGAAACTCGGCGTGCATTGCAGAATGGCGTCGGCCCCGGCGCGCAGGTAAATGCGCGACAATAAATCGATGGCTTCGTCGCTGCCGCGGGTGGCGAGCACGCTGTCCGCCGGGACTCCGTAGAGCGCCGCCATCGCCTCGATCAGCGCCTGCGGCTGCGGTTCTGGATAGCGATTCAAGCCCGCCGAGGTAGGGTCCGCCGCCGGGCGCCAGGGCGCTTCGTTGGCGTGCAGACGCGTGAGTCCGGGCAGCCAGGCCGCGTGGGCGTAGGCGCGCAGCGCGACAATCTCCGGCCGCGCCAGGGTCACCACCGCGGCGTCGCTACGTGCGGGTTGCATAAATGGCCGTGAGGCGAACGCTCACCGCGGCGGCATGGGCATCCAGTCCTTCGAGCTGCGCGAGAATCTGCGCCGTGGCCCCCAGATCTCGCAGGCCCGCCGGGGTCACCTCCTGCAGAGTGATGCGCCGTTGAAAATCCTCCAAGTTCAGGCCGCTGTAGGCCTTGGCATAGCCATAAGTCGGCAGGGTGTGGTTGGGACCGCTGCAATAATCCCCCAGCGTTTCCGTCGACCAATGCCCGAGGAACACGGCACCGGCCGTGCGTACCCGGTCCAGCCAGCGCCGCGGTTCGCGTATCTCGAGCAGCAAATGCTCGGGCGCGTACTCATCGGCGATGTCGAGGGCTGCGCTAAGGCTGTCGACGATGAGTATGCGCAGGTGGGTCAATGACTCCGCCAGTATGCCCTGGCGAGTGAGGGCCGCCGCCTGGCGGCGCACCTCGCGCGCGGTGTTTTCGGCGAGTTCCGCGCTGGTCGTGACCAGCAAGGCCTGCGCCTCGGGACTGTGTTCGGCCTGCGCGAGCAGATCGGCGGCGACGAATTCGGCTCGCGCGCTGTCGTCCGCGATGACCATGACCTCGGTCACGCCCGCCGGAAGATCGGCCGCCGCCCCGGCCGGATCTTGGGCGGCCAACATCTTGGCCGCCGTGACCCAGGCATTGCCCGGCCCGAAGATCTTGTCGCACTTCGGGACGCTGACCGTGCCGTAGGCCATGGCGGCGACCGCTTGGGCGCCGCCGGCCTTGAATACCCGCTGCGCGCCCGACCGGCG
>JBARBX010000523.1:0-1607 GCA_049793535.1 Steroidobacteraceae bacterium
GTTCCGAGGCCGCCACAGGGCTCGGTGCCGCCGCAGGGGAGGCCGCGGCGAAGCCCGGGGGGTCGAGCAGCAGGGTGTACTGCCGGATGAGTTGTCCGTTGCGCCAGTTCAGGTCGATCAGAAAACTAACCACCGGCTCGGTGAAGGATTCTGTGGAGCGAACGGCGAGTACCGGCTTTCCGTGGCTGTCCTGCGCGACCTTGAAGGTGGTCGAGCCCAGAAATGCCGGGCGCTCGGCGCCGTAGTGCAGGAAGGTTTCGCGATTCGCCACCTCCGCCTTGAGTTCGGCCAGTTCGAGCGCAGTGGCGCCGACGATTTCGATCTCCGCGGCGAGGCGCTCGTTGAGTCCGGAATCGACGTGGATGTCGCCCAGCCCAAGCGCCTGGGCGGCGCCCGGTATCGACAGGGCCATCATCAACACCAACGGGTTTTTCCCGCTCGACAGCGTCTACTCCAGACACCCCACGGACTCCATCTCAAGGAGATGCTATGCGACAGAATGGGGCGTTGATATAGGGGTTTTCAAAGACTTCGACGCAGTTCACGCATGCGGCCGGCCTGCATGCCGTCGCAGGCCGGCGGGACCGGACCTTAAGCCGCCCATTGCCGTTGCCGGGCCGACGATATTTCAGTAGAATGAGAAGAGGTCTTATATTGCTGTAGGGAATCGCATGCCGCAGGCCTCGATCGAGAGCGACGCCGAGCCGCGCCGGGTGCTGACCGGCGCCGTGATGCGCGCCTCCGCCTTGCTCGAGATTACGCAAGCCAGCCTCGCGCATATTCTGGGCTTAAGTCCGTCCACGGTGTCGCGCATGGCGAACGGCAGCTATTTGCTGGACGCCGACAAGAAGGAGTGGGAGCTGGGCGCCTTGTTCGTGCGATTGTTCCGCTCGCTCGACGCCCTGATCGGCGCCAATGATGCGGCTGCCCGCGCCTGGCTCAGCGGCCAGAATCGCGGTCTCGCCGGCCGTCCGCTCGACCTGATTCGCAGCACCGAAGGCCTGGTTCGTGTCGTCCAGTACCTGGACTCAGCGCGCGGTCGAATCTGAGGCGCTGCGCGCGCGGCGCCGCCTATGGCGGGCCGTGGAAGCCCAGCACATCGCCTCGACGTTGCGACTGGTGGCGAACGCCGAGGAGCAGCTCGTGCTGGAGCGGCTGCTCGACCGCAGCAAGCCGCCGCTGCCGCCGGACACGAGCGGCCTGCACTATGTTTTGGCGACACCGTTTCGCTACTCATCGCCCGTCGGATCGCGCTTTCGGTCGCCCTCCGATACCGGCATCTGGTATGGCGCCGAGGCGCCGCGCACGGCCTGCGCCGAGCTGGGCTATTGGCGCTGGCGTTTCTTGATCGACAGCGATGCGCTCGACACGCTCGGGCCGTCGCCGCAAACCGTGTTTCGGGCCGGCATCGACGGTCGTTGGGTGGATCTGACACAAGCTCCCTTCAAACGTGCGCGCCCGCAGTGGACCCACCCCGCCGACTACGGCCCCACGCAGGAGTTTGCACGGCTGGCGCGCCTGGCGAATATCGACGCCATTCGCTATGAGTCGGTGCGCGACCCTGAGCACGCCGCCGCGGTGGCGGTGCTTCGGCCGTGCTTCAGGCC
>JBARBX010000524.1:0-5347 GCA_049793535.1 Steroidobacteraceae bacterium
CTTCAAGACGCTGGATCAGGAGGTGCAGGGTCTGAAGAAGGATGTCGTCGACCTGAACAATGATCTGTTCGTGCTGGAAGAGGAACTGCTGTTTCCCGCCAACACCCAGGTTGCTCTGTACGTTTCCATGGACGTCGGCGCGTTCTTCGCGCTGGACTCGGTAACGATCAAAATAGACAACAAGGAAGTCAAGAATTACCTGTATACGGCGCGCGAAGCGGACGCTCTGCTCAAAGGCGGTGTGCAGCAGATCTATCTGGGCAATCTGAAAGTCGGCAAGCACGAGCTCGTGGCCTTCTTCACGGGCAAGGGCCCCGTCGAGCGCGATTACAAGCGCGGCGCCACGATCACGTTCGACAAGGGCGTGGGCGCCAAGTATCTGGAGCTCAAGATCACGGACCGTGTGGCCAAGCATCAGCCGGAATTCGCGATCAAAGACTGGGAATGATGCGTGCAACGACTGAGTAACAGCCTGCGACCGCTCATTCTGGGCGGATTGATGCTCGCGCTGCCGTGGACGTTCGCGGCGGCCAAGAACATCAAGCCGGATCCGGACGGCCTGCCTCCGCAGGACGTGAAGGATCTGCATTACGGCGACGTGCTGTTCTATTTTTATCAGGACGATTATTTCGATTCTATTACACGCCTGCTCGCGGCCCGGCAACTCGACCGCATTCCGCACACGCAGGGCGAGGCGGAGCTGCTGTTGGGCGGCTTGTATCTGTCGCTCGGCGAACATGTCGAGGCGGGCAGGATTTTCGAGGCGCTGCTGAACAAGAACACTTCGCCCGCGGTGCGCAACAAGGCCTGGTTCTATTTGGGAAAGGATTGGTACCAAAGGGGTTATCTTGAGGAATCGGAGCGCGCGTTAAAGCAGGTCTCGGACAAGGTCGATCCGCGCATCAGCGCCGAACGCTACATGCTGCTCGCGCAGTTGATGATGCGTCAGGAGCGCTATGACGATGCCATCGCGGCATTGAGCGGCTGGCATGGCGCGCCCGACTGGACGGCGTACGCCCAATTCAACCTCGGGGTGGCGCTGGTGCGCAAGAACCGGCTCGCCGACGCCATCCCGTATCTGGATCGCGTGGGACGCATCGAGACGCGCAGCGAGGAGCTGCTGTCGCTCAGGGACAAGGCGAACCTTGCACTCGGGTTCGCGCTGCTTCAGGCGCAGCGCGCCGCCGAGGCCAAGCCCATCCTGCAGCGGGTGCGTCTCGAAGGGCCCTACTCCAGCAAGGCGCTGCTGGGCGTCGGCTGGGCGGATGCGGGGGTGGGCGAATTCAAGCGGGCGCTCGTGCCGTGGTTGACCCTGCGCAAGCGCAGCCTGCTCGACTCGGCGGTCCAGGAGTCCTTTCTCACCGTCCCGTACGCCTACACCCAATTGTCCGCGACCGGCCAGGCCGCCGAATATTACAGCTCGGCCATCGACTCCTTCGATGCCGAGATCAAGCACATCGACGACTCGGTCGAGGAGATCCGCAGCGGACACCTGCTCGACCGGCTGCTGGACGACGACAAGAAGGACACGTTGACGTGGTATTGGCAGCTCAGCACCCTACCGAACGCTCCCGAATCGCGGTATCTCTATGCGCTGCTCGCCAGCAATGAATTTCAGGAAGGACTGAAGAATTACCGCGAGCTCAATTATATGAGCCGCAATCTGGACGCCTGGCGCGAGGATGTATCGGCCTACGATGACATGCTCGACACCCGCCAGGAGGCCTATAACCAGCGCGTGCCGAAGGCCGATGCCGTGCTGGCGGCGACGGATCTCGACGGCCTCACGCAAAAGCGCGTGGACTTTGAATCGCGCATCAACGAAATCGAGAAATCCAACGACGTTGCAGCCTTGGGCACTCCCGAGGAGCAGCGCACTTGGGCGCGATTGAAGCGCATCGAGGACTATCTCGCGGCGCATCCCGACGATCCCGATCTTGCCGAAATGCGCGAAAAGCACCGCCTGATGAGGGGCGTCATGTACTGGCGGCTGTCGGCGAGCTTCAAAGCCCGGCTGTGGAACGAACGCCGTTCGGTCAAGGAGCTCGAGGCGCAATTGAAGGAGACGCAAAGGCGGGCGGTCATGGTGCGCCAGGCGCGCGCCGGCGTACCCGCCAATACCGGAGCCTACGCGGGCCGTGTCGCCGGCCTACGCGCGCGCATGGATGAGCTGCAGCAGCGGCTGGCCGATGTGTCCGAGCAGCAGAACCGATTCCTGCAGGCGCTCGCAATCCGTGAGCTCGAAGGCCAGAAGCAGCGCATCGCGACGTATCAAATTCAGGCGCGCTATGAACTGGCGGCGATCTACGACCGGGCGGCAAACGAAAAGCCGAAGGCGACGCCATGAGAGCCGCCGGCATACCCGGGACGTTGCGCGGCGCGGCGGCGCTGGCCATCGCGCTGCATGCGCCTTTCGCAGCATCGTCCGTGCAGGCCGCAAACAAGAATCCGCCGACCATCAAGGATCTCGACTCCCAGCAAGTCGAGGTCAATACCGATCCGCCGAAGAACGTCGATGCCAACAAGACCATGGACAGCTACCGGCGCTTTCTCGACCTGAATGCCGGGGATGCGGCATTGCGCGCCGAAGCCCTGCGCCGCCTCGGCGATCTGAATCTCGAAAGTTCCGAATCCGAACGCATCGAGCGCGAGCTCATCACCAACGAGGGCCTGCGCGCCACGGAAGCCATCCACTTGTATTCGGCCCTGCTCAAGACCTATCCGAAATACGAGCGCAACGACTCGGTGCTGTACCAGCTTGCCCGCGCCTACGAGCTCAATGCGCAGCCCGACAAGGCGCTCGCGTCCCTGGATCAGCTCGTGGCGAATCATCCGAACAGCCGCTACATCGATGAGGCGCAGTTCCGGCGCGGCGAATTGCTGTTCAACGACAAGGCGTATTCCAAGGCGCAAATCGCCTATGAGGCCGTCACCAAAATCGGCTCCAAGTCCGCCTTCTACAACCAGAGCCTCTACAAGCACGGATGGTCGCTGTTCAAGCAGGGAGAGAGCGAGCGCAGCCTGGATTCCTTTGCCGGCGTGCTCGACTCGGTGCTGGTGTCGAAGCGCAATCCGTCGGAATTGATCGAACTCGAGACGTTGAGCAGGCCGAACCGCGAATTGGTGGAGGACACCTTTCGGGTGATGAGCATCACGTTCTCCTACCTGGAGGGCCCTAAGACCGTCGGCGATTTCGTGAAGCGCCGCGCTCCGCGACCCTACTACTACCTCCTGTACGCGCGCTTGGGCGACCTCTACATGGAGAAGGAACGCTACACGGATGCGGCGGACAGCTATCGCGCCTTCGTCTCGCAGGACCGCAACAACGAGAAGGCGCCGCTGCTCGAGATGCAGGCCATCGAGGCTTACCAGAAGGGCGGCTTCCCGCAGCTCGTGCTGCAGGGCAAGAAGGAGTTCGTCGAGAACTACAGCTTCGGCACCGCTTTCTGGCAGGGCAGGGACCCGAAGAAGGAGTCCAAGGTCGTGGCCGTGCTCAAGATCAATCTCAAGGATGTCGCGCAGCACTATCACGCCGAGGCGCAGCGCAGCAAGAATGTGGCTGATTATCAAGAAGCGGCGAAATGGTACCGCGGCTACCTGACATCCTTCCCGGACGATCCGGATTCTGCCGTCACGAACTACCTGCTCGCCGACACCTTGTTTGAGAGCAAGCAATACCTCGATGCGGCCAAGGAATACGAGAGCACGGCCTACCACTACGGGGCTCATGAGAAGGCGGCGGCGGCGGGCTATGCCGCGATTGTCGCCTATGGCAAGCAGGAGGAAGGCTTGAGCGGCGAGGCCAAGGCGGCGGTGCACAGCCGCAGCGTGGACAGTTCGCTGAAATTCGCGCAGTCCTTTCCCAACCATCCGGAGAGCGCGACGGTGCTGACGCGCGCCGCTACGGATCTGTACACAATCAAGGATTATCCTCGCGCCATCGCGGCGTCCGAGTCGCTGCTGGCGCGGCAGCCGCCCGTGGACGCGACCAAGCAGCGGGTTGCATGGACCGTGATCGGCAATTCGAACTTCGATCAGGGCGTGTTCGACAAGGCGGAAACGGCCTATAGCCACGCACAGACCCTGATGCCCGCCAACGATCCCGAGCGCGGGGTGATCGTGGAGCGCCTGGCGGCGTCGATCTACAAGCAGGGCGAGCAGAAGAGCAAAACCGGCGACAGCGCGGCGGCGGTGGAGGACTTCCTGCGTGTGGCGGCATTGGCGCCGACCTCGAAGGTGCGCGTCAATGCGGATTTCGACGCCGCGGCCCTGCTCATCAAGGACAAGAAGTGGGATCGGGCCACCGTCGTATTGGAGGGCTTCCGCCGCAATTTTCCGCAGAGTCCGCTGCAGGCCGAGGTTACGCGCAATCTCGCGGTGGCCTATTCGGAATCGAATCACCCCGGTCAGGCGGCGGCGGAATTCGAGAAGATCGCGCAGTCGCCGGGCGAGGCCGCGGATGTGCAGCGGGAAGCCACGCTGCAGGCGGCGGATCTCTATGACAAGGCCGGCGACACGCCGAAGTCGCGCGTCATGCTCGAGGCATTCGTGAAGCACTTTCCGCAGCCCTTGAATCCGGCCATGGAAGCGCGCAACAAATTGAGCCTGATTGCGGCGAAGGCCGGCGACAGCCAAGCGCGCGACGTGTGGCTGCGGGACATCATTGCCGCCGACCGCGCCGCGGGCTCCGCGCGCACCGACCGCAGTCGTGCCCTCGCCGCAAATGCAACGCTCACGCTGGCGATTCCGGCACGCGAGGAATTCAAGCGCATCAAGCTCGTGGCGCCGCTGAAGAAATCACTCGTGGAAAAGCGCAAGGCCATGGAGGCGGCGCTCAAGGCTTACGAGCAGGCGGCCGACTACCAGGTGGCCGCGGTCACGACCGCGGCGACTTTCGAGAGCGCGGAATTGTATCGTCAGTTGGGCAAGGACTTGATGAGCTCAGAGCGACCCAGGAGTTTATCCAAGGACGAATTGGAGCAATACGACGTATTGCTCGAGGAACAGGCTTTCCCATTCGAGGAGAAGGCCATCAAGTTGCACGAAGTGAACACGGCGCGCACGAAGGACGGCACCTACGACGAGTGGGTGCAGAAGAGCTTCGCCGCGCTGGCGCAACTCAATCCAGGCCGTTACGGCAAGGTGGAAATCGGTGAGCAGCTGGTCGAATCGATTCGTTAGCTTAGGTGCGCTGGCGATGCTGGCCGCCTGCCACAGCGCGCCGCCGAAACCGGCGAGTGCGCCCGTGGAAACCCGCGCGCGGGCCGCGGCAGCGACGCCCACTCCGCCGAATGCAACGTCCGCTCCGAGGGCGACGGCCGCCCCGAGCACGACGGCTACCCTGAGT
>JBARBX010000525.1:0-4063 GCA_049793535.1 Steroidobacteraceae bacterium
TCGTTGAACGGGTCGGTGACGATCTTCGTCAGCCATACCAGCCCCGTCCGCACGTCCTTCAGGAAAAACAGGTGCACCGTGCGGAACAGCAGCGCGCCGACCCCGACGATGAGCCATATTTCCCCCACGTGACGCACGAATTCCGCGCCGTTGGCGGCGGCCGGGAACAGCCCGAAGAACGTGGGATCGAGCCAGAGCAGGGCCGGCGACAACGCCCAGATGGCGTGCAGGATGACCTTGCGCCGCAGGTTGTACCCCACCTTGATGTCCTCTTTGTACCTGTGAGTCGCGCGATTGACCTCGTCATAGCCCTTGGGCTCGAAAAAGAAGTGGCCGGACTGCCGGCTGACCATGGACACCAGCCAGCCGATCAGCGCGGACTTCGCGGGATCCGCGAAGGCGGTTATGTAGGCAATGATGAAGCTGATCGCGCTCAACAAATGCAGAGACTGATTGATACGGCTGTGATGGTAGTACCGGTGATCGTCCCATCGCTGTGTCCGCAGTTCCGCCCAGAAGCTTTGCATGGTGGTTCCTCAAGATGGCTACATAAGTCCGCCATGAAGCAAATATATTATTTTCGTTACAGGCCTATTACAAACGGCGTTTGCCGGGCTCGAACGGCGACCCTCGTCACAGGTTCGCTGGAAATCTCATCGTCCTTGTTCATCGTATCGTCATCCCGCGATGCCAATGTGAGGGGGCATGAGAATCATGATCGTTACCGACGCGTGGTATCCGCAAACCAACGGCGTGGTCAGTACCTTGGCGCAAACGGCCGCGTGGCTCGGCCGATTCGGTCATGAAGTGCGGCTCATCACCCCGCGCGACTTCCGCAGCGTCGCCTGCCCGACCTACCCGGAAATCCGCCTGTCGCTCCTACCCTACGCCAAGCTCGAGCGCAGCATCCTCGCGTTCGCGCCGCAGGCGTTGCACATCGCGACCGAGGGTCCGCTCGGCCTCGCCGCAAGGCGCTTTTGCGGGCGCCGCCGGATGCCCTTTACGACCTCGTACCACACGCAGTTCCCGCAGTATCTGCGCGCGCGCTTCCCGGTGCCCACCGCTCTGTCGTACCGCGCGTTGGGCTGGTTTCATGGCGCCGCCGTGCGCTGCATGGTGAGCACCGCCTCCGTGCGACTCGATCTGGAATCGCATGGCTTCGACAACCTGGCAACCTGGCGCAGGGGCGTCGACACAGAAGTTTTCAAGCCTTATCCGAAGGATTTCCTATCGCTGCCCCGTCCGATCGCCGCCTATGTCGGACGGGTCGCGGTGGAAAAGAATATCGACGCGTTCCTGCAAATGCCCTGGAACGGCAGCAAGATCGTGATCGGGGACGGTCCGGAGCGCCCGCGCCTCGGGAGGCAGTATCCCGAGGCCACGTTCGCCGGGTATCGATTCGGGGAGGATCTCGCAAAGCACCTGTCGGCGGCCGACGTCATGGTGTTTCCGAGCAAAACCGACACGTTCGGCCTCGTCAACCTCGAGGCCATGGCCTGCGGCGTGCCGGTGGCCGCCTATCCGGTCACCGGACCCATCGATGTGGTGAACGATGGAGTCACCGGCGCACTGGATCTAGATCTCGCCGCGGCGGCGGCGCGCGCCCTCAATCTAGACCCCCAGGCCTGCCGGGAACAGGCGTTGAAATCGGGTTGGGATGTCTGCAGCCGCGAATTCGAGGGCAACCTCGAGCGTTGCGAGGTGCTGCTTCAGCCGAAATTGATCTTGGCTTCGAGATTGGTGCGCGAATCGGCGCTCGACAGCGCCTCTTCGAGCTCGATTCGGCCCTCGCGCACGAGATTGTAAAGCGCGCTGTCGAAACTCAGCATGCCGCGTTCCGTTCCGGTGCGGATCGCCTCTTTCACGCCGATGACGTCGCCCTTCTTGATGAGTTCCGAGATGTACGGCGTGTTGACCATGACCTCGGAGGCCGCCACCCGCAACCCGTTCTTGGCCGGAACGAGGCGCTGCGAGAGGATGGCGCGCAGGTATTGCGACAGATCCAGGAAAATCTGATTGTGCTGGTCGCGCGGAAACATGTTGATGATGCGATCCAGGGTTTCCGCGCAGTTGTTGGCGTGCAAGGTGGCGATGCACAGGTGTCCGGTGCCGGCGAGCGCAATGGCCGCCTCCATGGTTTCGCGGTCGCGAATTTCACCGACCAGGATCACGTCCGGCGCCGAGCGGACGGCGCTGCGCAGGGCGCGGGCAAAGGTTTTGGTGTCGAGACCGACTTCCCGCTGGTTGACGATGGACTTCTTGTTGGTGTGCAGGAATTCGATCGGGTCCTCGATGGTCAAAATATGATCCGACGAGGTCTCGTTGCGGAAATTGATCATGGCCGCGAGCGTGGTCGACTTGCCGGCTCCGGCCGCGCCGACCATGAGGATCAGGCCGCGCTTCAGCATCACCAGGTCTTTGTAGATATCCGGCATGCCGAGATCCTCGAGTCTCGGCATCTCCGCGGTGATGTAACGCAGCACCATGGCCGGATAGCCGCGCTGATAGAAGACGTTCACCCGAAAGCGGCCGAGGCCGGGCTCGGAGATGGCGAAATCGATCTCCAGCTCTTCGTTGAAATGTTCGATCTGGTCCTGGGTCATCAATCCCAAGGCCGCCTGACGCACCGTCTCCGGACTCAAGACCTGCTTGTTGACCGGGAATATCTTGCCTTCGATCTTGATCTTGACGGGCGCGTTGCAGGTGAAAAACAGGTCCGACGCCTTCTTCTCGACCATGAGCTTGAACAGCGGCTTGGTGTTCATCACCTGAGCCGGAACTTCCGGAGAGGCTGACATCAGGGCGCTGTCCGAGTGTTCCACTTGGGTCTCACTAGAACACCTGGCCTTCTTCTTCCTCGACGATCTGCAGAGATTGGCCGCCGTCTTCCGGATTCTTCATCTCCCGCTTGCTCTCGAGCTTCACGCGCAAGCGCAGCTCATTCTTCGAATCCGCATTGCGCAGCGCATCTTCATAGGAGATCAGGCCCGCCTCGTACAGCTCGTACAGGGCCTGGTCGAAGGTCTTCATCCCCAGGCGATTCGAGCGCGACATCACGTCCTTGATCTTGGCAACCTCGCCTTTGAAGATCAAATCCGAGATCAAGGGCGACGCCAGCATGATCTCCATGGCCGCGATGCGGCCGGATCCGGCTTCTCGCGGTATCAGGCGCTGCGAGATCAGTGCGCGTATGTTCAAGGAGAGATCCATCAGCAACTGCTCGCGCCGCTCCTCGGGAAAGAAATTGATGATGCGGTCGAGCGCCTGGTTGGAGCTGTTGGCGTGCAAGGTGGCGAGCACCAGGTGCCCCGTCTCGGCGAACTGAATTCCGTATTCCATGGTCTCGCGGTCGCGAATTTCGCCGATGAGAATCACATCGGGCGCCTGGCGCAGTGTGTTCTTGAGGGCCAGATGCCAACTCTCGCAATCGACCCCCACCTCGCGGTGGGTCACCACGCAGCCCTTGTGGGCATGCACGTATTCCACCGGATCTTCGATGGTGACGATGTGTCCCCGCGTCTTCTCATTGCGGTAGCCGACCATCGCCGCGAGCGAGGTCGACTTGCCGGACCCGGTTCCGCCCACCAGGATCACGAAGCCGCGCTTGGAGAGCACGACTTCCTTCAGGATCGGAGGCAGTTCCAGCTCCTCGAGCGTGGGAATCTTGGCGTTGATGGTTCGCAGAACCGCGCCGGTAAACCCCTGTTGCACGAACGCGCTGACTCGAAAGCGCCCGATCCCGGGCGGCGCGATCGCAAAATTGCACTCCTTGGTCGAATCGAATTCCTTGGTCTGCCGGTCGTTCATGATGGCGCGCACCAAGCCCGCGCTCTGTTCCGGGCTCAAGGATCGATCGGACTGGGGCCGGATTTCGCCGTCGACCTTGATCGCGGGGGGAAAGCCGGCGGTGATGAAGAGATCTGAGCCCTTCTTTTCCACCATGCGGCGGAGCAGGTCCTGCATCAGGCGTATTGCTTGTTCGCGTTCCATAGTATGTGTGTCCTTATCTTCCGGCGCGCCCGGCGCGCCGCCCCATGGTCGGGGGGGGCGCCGCCCGAACCCC
>JBARBX010000526.1:0-10757 GCA_049793535.1 Steroidobacteraceae bacterium
TTGTCGGTCTTCGAGGCCTGCCGGATCTGCGTGCCATCCTCGGTCACGATCATGGTTCTGAACTTGTAGACGGCGATCTCCCGCCCGTCGAGCCCGTAGCGGCGCTGCTTGAATATCACCGGTCCCGGCGATGAGACCTTGACCAGCAGGGCGATCAGCAGCAGCAGCGGTAGGAAAAGCAGCAGGACCACGACGGACAACCCGATGTCGGTCAGCCGCTTGGTCACGCCGCGATAGCCGTAGAAGGGGGTTTCACACATGGCGACCACGGGAATCCCGTGAATCTCGCCGGAGCGCGCCTGAATCAGGTCGAATACAAAAATATCGGGGACGTAGTAAATCGAGGCCGTGGTATCGCGCAGGTCGTCGAGCAGATTCATGACCCGCTTCAAATGCCGGATCGGCAGGGCGATGAAAATGACGTCCGTACCGTGCTGCTTCACGTAGGCGGACAGGTCGCTCAAGGTTCCGATCAGTTTGGCGTCGGCTTCGAGGCCCAGCCGGTCGGTGCTGCGATCGTCGAAGAATCCGGACACCTCCAGGCGCATGACCGGGTTATTCGTCAGACGCCGCGCGAGTTCCAGGCTGCTGTTGTTGTAGCCGGCGAAGATGGCCTTGCGATTCTCGAATGCGCTCATCAAGAAATGATGCATCAGCGCTTGCATGCCCAGAGTGACCAGGATCAGCGCCGCCGGCGTGACCAGCGCCCAGGTGAGGAAGATACGGTGCGGGTAGGCGATGAAGGAGTTGGTGACGTAACCCACGGCGAGCAGCACTACGAGCAGCAGCAGCCAGCGGAAAAGCGCGTCGGCGATGGCGGTGGCGCGCGCCGTGGTCAGCGAAGCGGTGACCTCGCGCGGCGGTTGCACCAGCACCAGGCACAGCACGGCCACGATGACGATGGCCTGGGAGGATCGATCGAACACACCGCCGAAAAAAGTGACCGTCGCGTACAGCGTGCCGACGGCAACCACCGCGGGCATCACCGCCTGCACGGCGGCCAACAAGGCGATGAGAAAGCTCTGCTTGTACAAGACCGGCTGGTTCATCGATCGTCCAATTGGGCAAAAGGCGTCGCTCGCGAACCCTATGCGTGGCGGGTCCGCGACAAAAGCGACGTGCATTATCGGGCAAAACCACCTGGGGATGCGTGATGTATTTCCGCAATGGTTAAATGCCTGAGCGGCTCGGGACCATGGCCGCCGGTCGCCGAATGGTATTCTACGCCGCATGACAATCGTGCCATTGCTCGATCTGAAGGCCCAATTTGCCCAAATTCGGGCCGAAGTGATGCCGGTCATCGACCAGGTATGCGCCGGACAACACTTCATTCTGGGCGAACACGTGCGCGCCTTGGAGCAGGAAATAGCCCACTATTGCTCGGCGGGCGCGGGTGTCGGCGTCTCTTCCGGCACCGATGCCCTGTTGCTCGCCCTGATGGCGTTGAGTGTGGGCGCGGGCGACGAGGTCATTACTTCGCCTTTTACCTTTTTCGCAACAGCCGGCACCATCGCGAGGGCAGGCGCGCGGCCGGTGTTCTGCGACATCGATCGTTTAACCTTCAATCTATCGCCGGCCGCGGTCCAAGCCTTCATCGATGACCGCTGCGTGGTCAATTCCGGCCAACTGATCCACCGGGAGACCGGGGGACGGATCAAGGCCTTGATGCCGGTGCATCTCTACGGCCAATGCGCGGATATGGACCCCTTGATGGCGATCGCGCGCCAGCACGGTCTCAAGGTAATCGAGGATGCCGCCCAGGCCATTGGCACAACCTACCAGAATGGCGAACATGCCGGCACGTTCGGCGACGTTGGCTGCTTTTCATTCTTTCCCAGCAAGAATCTCGGCGCCTTCGGCGACGCCGGACTGTGTACCACCAACGATGAGGAACTGGCCGAGCGGCTGCGGGTGTTGCGGGTGCATGGCGGCAAGCCGAAGTACTTCCATGCGCTGATCGGAGGCAATTTCCGCATCGATGAATTGCAGGCCGCGGTGTTGCGCGTGAAATTGAAGTATCTGGATGGCTGGACCGCGGGACGCCAGCGCAACGCCGCGTTCTACGACGCGGCCTTCGCCGGCGCCGGTCTCGGCGATCGACTACGCACGCCGGTCGCGGTTGCGGGCTACCGGCATATCTTCAATCAATACGTGGTGCGTGCACGCAATCGCGACGCCCTGCGGGCGAGGCTCACGGAGCGCGGTATCGGCAGCGAGATTTACTACCCGGTGCCCCTGCATCTTCAGGAGTGTTTCGCCTACCTGGGTTACCACGCCGGGGACTTCCCGCACTCCGAGCGGGCCGCCGCGGAAACTCTGGCGCTACCCATCTATCCGGAATTGGAGCGGGCGCAACTCGAGCACGTGGCCGCGACCGTCACTGAGTTCTATACCTGAGGGCCGTCCGGGCCGCGAGCGCAGACTCCGGCGGGATCAGCTCTTTTTGAAATCGTCGGGCAGCAGCTGATGGCGCGACAGTAGCTTGTAGAAATCCGTTCGATTGCGCTTCGCCAAGCGCGCCGCCTGGCTGACATTGCCGCCCGTGATCTGCAGGATTTGCGACAGATAGTTGCGCGTGAACTCGTCGCGCGCCTCGTCGAAAGAGGGCAGACGCGTGGGACTGCCGCCCAAGGACTGCTGCACGAGCTCGGCGGTAATGATGGCGCCATGCGACAGGGCGACGTTCTGCCGCACCACGTTGTAGAGCTGGCGCACATTGCCCGGCCACTCCGCGGTGGCCAGGAGCTCGACCGCTTCGGGCGCGTAGATTTTTCGCTGACCGCTCTCCTTGGCAATCTGTTCCAGAAAATGCGCCACCAGCAGCGGAATGTCCTCGCGGCGGCGGGCCAGGGTGGGCACCTCGATGTGCACCACGTTCAGCCGATAGTACAGATCCTCGCGAAACTGGCCGCCCACCATCAGTTCGTGCAAGTCGCGATGCGTCGCGGAAATGATGCGTACATTGGTGGGCACGGCATCGGCGCCCCCCACGGGTCGGATTTGGTTCTCTTGCAGGACGCGCAGCAGCTTGACCTGAAGGCGCATCGGCATATCGCCGACCTCGTCGAGCAGCAAGGTGCCCGCGTCGGCCGTCTCGAACAGCCCTTTCTGCGCCCGGGTGGCTCCCGGGAAGGCACCTTTCTCGTGACCGAACAGTTCCGACTCGAGCAGGTTTTCGGCCATCGCGCTGCAATTGACGGTGACGAAGGCCTTGTTGCGACGTGGACTGGCTTCGTGAATGGCGCGCGCCAGCAGTTCCTTGCCCGTGCCGCTTTCGCCGGTCAGGAGTACCCGCGCATCGGTGCCGGCGACCATGTTGGCCTGCGCCAGCTTGTCCTCCATCAATTGGTTGCGCGTGATGATGTTGGCGCGCCAATCCTCATCCACATGCGCGAAGCCCGACACTTTGAGGGCCTTTTGCACATGGTCGAGCAAGTCCTGCTTGTCGACGGGTTTGGTCAGAAACCCGAAAGCGCCGCTCTGTGTCGCGTGCACGGCATCCGGAATGGTGCCGTGCGCGGTCAGTATGATCACCCGCAGGCCCGGCCAACGGCTCTGCAGCTCTTTGAGCAGGCCGATGCCGTCCATCTGGTCCATGCGCAGGTCCGTGATCACGAGGTCCGGACGAAACCGCACGCAGGCCGCGAGCGCCGCCGCGGCGCTCTCCACCGCTTCGACTTCGTAGTTCTCGGCACGCAGGCGGATGGTCAGGAGGCGCAGCAGTCCTGGATCATCGTCCACCACCAGGATGCGAGCTTTGCGCTTCTGCGGGCTCTGCGTCTCGCGGGAGGTGGGATTCATGCCGAATGACAGGGGAGTCGTGGCGGGAATGGAATAGGAATTCATCGGTATCCCCAAAAATTACGGTGACATTACGGCGTCCGCGACCCGCTCGATCCGCGATCGTTGATCGATCGCTCGATATGCGTGATTGCGTCGAGTTTGGCACGGGCCTCGTCCAAGGCTTTGCGCAACCTCACATTTTCGTCCGATTCCGCGGTCAATCTGCGGTTGACGGCCGCCAACTTATCGCGTGAATCATCGTGCGATGCATCATCCCGCATGCGGTTGTTCTCAGCCTGCAGAATGAGCCTCTGTTCGACTTCCTTGAGTTCTACCAGGGCCAATAAGCGCTCAACGGGCAGTAGAGTTTCAGGCCTGGCCAATAGTTCCGACAACTGTCGCTGGGCTGCGACGGGATCCGATCCGCCATGGCCCGGGGTCGCCAAGGCCAGCGCATACCGCAGCCGATTGCTCGTGGTCGGGGTCAATTCGGCGGCGTCCTTGGCGCCCTGGAACGTTTCTGCCTGACGCGCCGGATCACCCTGCGGCAGGCTGCTCATCATGTCGAGAAGGGGCGCCACCGGGCTCAGGTCCTGGATTGTGTGATCCTGTTCGATCGGCGCGGCCGGCTTTTGACGGGTGAAAATATCGCCCAGCCCCAGGCTGCAGCCGCCGATTGAGCCGATGATCAATGCGCATGCTGCAGGGCGCCGCCATCTATGCAGCATGGGCTTTTTTTTCACGGGACGCCGGCGCCGCTTGCCGCATCGGGAGGCGTACGCGAAAATGCGCGCCTCCCGCTTTGGCTTCGAGAATCTCGATGCTGCCGTTGTGTGCGTTGACGAATTCGGTCACCACCGACAGTCCGATTCCCGTTCCCTTCACGTGTCCTCCCTGCGGCGTCTTTCCCTGATAAAAAGCCTCGAAAATCCGATTGCGCTCCTCGGCTGGAATCCCCGGTCCGCTATCCATGACGTCGAGCACGAGCTGCTCGCGCTCGGCGCGCGCGTGAATCGAGATGGTGCCGCCCCGAGGGGTGAACTTGATGGCGTTCGACAGCAGGTTGTCGAGGATCAGGCGGATCTTGCCGCGGTCGGCGAGCGGCGCGAGATCCTCGACCTGGACGTCGAGGCGCACGCGCTGCGCCACCAGAGTTAGCTGTTGGTTCTCCAATACGGTCTTGATCAAGGGCCGCAGCTTGAATTCGGAAATCTCCAGGCCGACGCTCTTGGCCTGCCAGGCGCTGAAAGACAACAGGTTTTCGATGAGCCGCTGCAGTTTCATCCCGTTCTCGCGCAAGATCGCCGTCACTTCGCGCTGGGCGCTTTGCAGCTCACCGACCGCGCCGTCCATCAAGAGTTCGGTGCCCTCGCGAATATTTGCCAACGGCGTCTTCAGTTCATGCGACATGTGTCGCAGAAACCGGTTCTTCTCCTGGGCCAGATCGAGAAGCCGCCCACGCAGCCACTCCAACTGCGCCGCCAGCCGCTCCAGGTCGGCGGGTCCCCGAATGGCGATGGGCCTGGAGAACGTGCCGCGTCCCAATTCGCTGATGGCGCGGTCGATGGCGCGGATGGGTCTGCCGAACAAGTAGGTGAACACACCCACGACCGCCAGCGTCAGCGGAATGAGCCACAGCGACCACCAGAACAGATTCCGCTGGGCGGTTTGGGTCGCCGCCTGCAGGCTGCTCAACTCGCCGTCGATTTCGGCATTGACCCGGTTCGACACTTCGGACGCCATCGCCGAGAGCTGGGGAAATGCGTTGACCAGCGCCGACATTCGTGCCGAGGTCGGCGAGCTCAGCTTCAGCTCCTCGTGCAGCCGCTCGGCTTCCGCCTTGAGCCCGATGGCTTCCTTGCGCGCTTTGTCGTCGAGCGGCATCGTCAGCAGCTCCTCCAACGTGCCGACCAGCCGCTCTTGATTGCGCGCATACACTTCGAGCAGGTCCGCGCTGCCGATGATCTGGTACAGGCGGGCGGTGCGCTCGAGCGCGCCGATCTCCTCGAACATGCGCTGATTGTTGCGGGTCCCCTGCACGCCGTGAACCACCAGCCGCTCGCTTTGGGCCGACAGGCGATTCATCTGCACGGCCGCGTTCACGATGGCGAACAAGAGCGGCGCAGCCACGACCGTGAAGCCGATCAGCATCAGCCCGCTCAATGATTTCGGTCGGGGAAATCGCATGCCCGGCATTCTAACAGCGGGATTAGCGGAGGGGTGTGTCTGCGTCGTACCTGTAGAATCCCGGCAATGAATGACCAGACCCCTTATTCCGAGCTATCCCCGGAAACCGTTCTGGATGCGATAGAGGCGGCGGGGTTTAGCTGCGACGGCCGGGTATTGGCGCTCAACAGCTATGAGAATCGCGTCTATCAGATCGGGATCGAGGACGCCGCGCCGGTCGTGGCCAAATTCTACCGGCCGGCTCGTTGGAGCGATGCGGCCATCCGCGAGGAGCATGCATTTGCCTGGGAATTGGCGGCGCAGGAGATTCCGGTGGTGGCGCCCTTGGTCAGAGACGGCGCAACGCTTCACGTCCATCGCGGGTTTCGCTACGCCGTGTTTCCGCGCCGCGGCGGGCGTTGGCCGGAGTTGGGCACCGCCGACGATCGCGAGTGGGTCGGTCGATTTTTGGGAAGGATCCATGCCGTGGGCCGGGCCGCCCGCTTTCAGGAACGATCGCGATTTTCGCTGGAGGTCTTAGGAAGGCAGTCGCGAGACTTCGTTCTCGAGGGCGACTGGATGCCCGACTACCTGGCAACCAAGTACGCCGACGTCACCCTGGATCTGCTGCACGAGGTCGAGGTGCGCGCGGAGGGCTGGCGCGGAGCCGTCCTCGGGCGAATTCTCGGCGACTGTCACCGCGGCAACATCTTGTGGACGGACCAGGGGCCCCACTTCGTCGATCTCGACGACTGCCTGACCGGACCCGCCATTCAGGATCTATGGATGCTGCTCGCCGGGGGCCGCGAGGAGATGCGCACTCAGCTCCATGATTTGCTCAAGGGGTACGAACAGTTCCTGCCCTTCGATCGCGCCGAAATCGCGCTGATCGAACCGCTGCGGGCGCTGCGCATGATCCACTATTCGGCGTGGCTCGCGCGGCGCTGGCACGACCCGGCTTTTCCCCGGGCTTTTCCCTGGTTCGCCGAGCCGCGCTATTGGGAGCAGCACTATCGGTCTCTCGAAGAGCAGCTAGCGGCCGTTGTTGATACACCGCTCGAGTTGTGATCGGCGGCGTATTTGGTGATCATATGAGAATGAAGATCGCGAGAGTTCTCATTGTGTGCGCCGTCGTGGCGGTCGGCGCATGTCATCGGGAGTCGGACACGGCGCCGCAAACCCAGACGGCTCCCCGCGTCGCCGCCCCGCCCCCCGTGAGGAAGGGGCCGAGCGTTGCCGAGCTCACCGCCGGCATGGTGGAGGCGGCGGTCCAGGGTAAATCGCAAGTCCCCGTGCTGCTCAAATTCGAGCTCGCGCAGAAGCCGATTGTGGGTCAAACGCTCGACATCAATCTTGCGGTGGTGTCGCAAATCGACGCGGATTCGGCGCAGATCCAGGTGACGGGCGGCGACGGACTCAGCGTTCCCGCAGGCGCGAATCAGCTCGATTTGCCCGCCCTCGGGGCGGGACAGGTCTATCGTCAAACGATCAAGGTGAGCCCCACCGCAGAGGGCGTGCTGCTGCTAAATGTGACCCTGTCGCTGAAACACGATGAAATTAACGAGTCACAGGCGTTCTCCATCCCCCTGATTGCGGCACGCTGAAAATTGAGGCGCAGGGCGCCTTAAAGCTCTATAATGATCGGTTTCCCGCAGGGCCTCACCCGTGACTCAGAAACTTCGCAATATCGCCATCATCGCGCACGTCGATCACGGCAAGACCACGCTCGTCGATCAGCTGCTGCGGCAGTCCGGGACGCTCGACGCGCGCAAGGACCTGCAGGAGCGGGTCATGGATTCGAACGATCTGGAACGCGAACGCGGCATCACCATTCTGGCGAAGAATACCGCGATCACTTGGGGCGACTACCGCATCAACATCGTCGATACTCCCGGCCACGCCGATTTCGGCGGCGAGGTCGAGCGCGTGCTGGCCATGGTCGATTGCGTGCTGCTGCTCGTCGATGCCGTTGACGGACCCATGCCGCAGACCCGCTTCGTGACGCAAAAGGCCTTCAAGCACGGCCTGCGGCCCATTGTCGTCATCAACAAGATCGACCGTGACGAAGCGCGCCCGGGCTGGGTACTGGATCAAACCTTCGATTTGTTCGATCGCCTCGGGGCGACCGATGAGCAACTGGATTTTCCGGTGGTATACGCATCCGCCCTGCGCGGTTTCTCGGGCCTCGATTCGACCGTGCGCGACGGCGACATGCAGCCTCTGTTCAAGACCATCGTCGAGCATTGTCCGCCCCCGGACGTCGATGCGGACGGGCCGCTGCAGCTCCAGGTCACGCTGCTCGATTATTCGAGCTACGTGGGGGCCATCGGCATCGGGCGCATCAAACGCGGCACGGTGAAGCGCGGCATGGCGGTTACGGTGGTCAGCCGCGAGGGGAAGCAGCGCACCGAGAGAATCACGCAGATATTGGGATTCCACGGCTTGACGCGCGTCGAGGTGGAGTCGGCGAGCGCCGGCGACATCGTGGCCTTCGCCGGCATCGCGGAGCCCAAGGTCTCCGATACGCTGTGCGATCCGGCGACCGTGGAACCCCTGCCCAGCCTCACCGTCGATGAACCGACCATCAGCATGACCTTCGAGGTCAACACCTCGCCCTTCCTGGGAAGAGAGGGCAAGTTCGTCACCAGCCGGCAAATCCGCGAGCGCCTGGAGCGCGAGGCCATTCACAACGTGGCATTGCGGGTCGAACCGACCGGCGACCCCGACAAGTTCGTGGTATTCGGCCGCGGCGAACTGCATCTCGGCGTCCTGTTGGAGAACATGCGCCGCGAGGGCTATGAAATGGCGGTATCGCGCCCGCGTGTGGTCATCAAGCAGGTCGACGGCGCGCCCCATGAGCCCTACGAGCAAGTCACCGTGGATGCCGACGGCGACGCCCAGGGCGACATCATGTCGGCGCTGGGCAGCCGCGGTGCGGAGCTCAAGGACATGCAGGCCGACGGCCGCGGCAGGGTGCGGTTGGATTACCTGGTGCCATCGCGGGGTTTGATCGGATTTCAGACCGAATTTCGTACCATGACGCGCGGCACGGGGCTGTTGCACCATGTGTTCGACCACTACGGACCGGTGGTGCAGCGGGAGCTGGGACAGCGCCCCAACGGGGTCCTGGTAGCGAACGGCCAGGGAACGGCTCTGGCGTACTCCCTGTTCAGCCTGCAGGAGCGCGGTCGGCTCTGCATCGGCCCCGGGGAAGAGGTGTACGAGGGCATGATCATCGGCCTCAACAATCGCGACAACGATCTGGTGGTGAACCCGCTCAAGGGCAAGAAGCTCACCAACATGCGTGCCGCCGGCAAGGACGAAAACGTGGTGTTGACCCCCCCGATCCGCTTCTCCCTGGAGCAGGCCATGGAGTTCATCGACGATGACGAACTCATCGAAGTGACCCCCACGTCGATTCGGCTGCGCAAGCGCAATTTGCGCGAAACCGACCGCAAACGGTCGGAGCGCGAAACCGCCGATCAAGGCATCTGATATTTAACCGATTATTGGCCGAACCGAGACGCCCGTCACGCCGCCATTGCGGGATCGCCCTAACATCTAGAGACTTTGAGGCCGCGCCCCGCGCGCCTCGGGTTGAGGGCGCGCACCCGCGCGCCCGGTTTCAGTGCGGGAGATCAGGGACTTTGTCACGCGATAACGCGGCCGCAATTCGCACCGAGCCACCGCAGCCCGCGGAACGCTTGAACACCCTGCTTGAGCGCCAGATCGAAGGGGCCCAGCGCAACGGCGCCGATCTCGACCTCGATACCCTGCTCAAGGCCGTCAGCGCGCACTACGATCGGATCGACGGCGAGCGGCGCGGCATCGTGCGTTCGATGCAGCTCATGTCCGACGAGGCACAGGCGCTCACACGCGAGATTCGCGAACAGACCGCCTCGCACCTGCAGGCCATCCTGGACAACGTCAAGGATGCCATCGTGACGGTCGACGACGTCGGGCACATCGAAACCTTCAATCCCACCGGCGAGCGCATATTCGGCTACGCACAGGCCGAGATCCTGGGACGCTCGCTCGATTTCCTGCTGCCCGACATCGGCCGGGATACCACCGCGTTTCTCGAGCGCTTCGCCGTGAAGATCGACGACACGCACGTCGACCTGGCGGCACATCAGGCCTGGGGGCGGGCCAAGGGCGGCAACCGCGTCGCGGTCGAGATTGCGGTCAGCAAGGCCAAGCTCAACTGGCGCGACGGCTACATCGTCAGCATCCGCGATATCACCGAAAGACATCTCGCCGAGCAGTCCATGCGCGAGAGTGAGGCGCGTTATCGAACCCTGGTGGAGCACGCTCCCGAGGTGATTGTGGTGTTCGACGTCGACAAGGGCACCTTCGTCGACGTGAACGACAATGCCTGCCGCTTCTTCAAGATGACGCGCGAGGCCTTGCTGGCCAGCGGCCCCGAGAAGATCAGTCCTTCGCACCAGTCCGACGGCTCGCCGTCCTTCGGCCGGCCGCGCGGCTTCATCGAGGGCGCGCTCGCCGGCGAGGCGCCGGTGTTCGAATGGGCGCACTGCGATGCCGCCGGCCAGCTCATGCCCTGCGAAGTGCGGTTCGTGCGCCTGCCGAGCTCGAATCGGCGGCTGATTCGCGCCAGCATCACCGATATCACCGAGCGCAAGCGGGCGGAAGCGATCGCGGCGGGCGAGCGCCGGATATTCGAGAAGATCGCCGGCAATGCGCCGCTGTCCGCGACGCTGGAGTCGATTTGCGAACTCATCGAGCGCGTCATGCTGGATAGCTGCTGCGCCATCAACCTGTTGGATCATGAGCGGCAGGTCTTGAAC
>JBARBX010000527.1:0-3266 GCA_049793535.1 Steroidobacteraceae bacterium
CACCCGCTCTCCCGACTCCTCGAGGTGCAGAGACGTCACGTTCGCGTGCAGCAGTACGCGCACATTGCCCGCCTCGCGCAAACGCCGGCCGTAGCGCGCGCCGAAATCGGTCGGGCAGCTGAAACGCTCGATGGAGTCGGTCGTGAAATTCGGGCTGGCGAATCCTTCGATCATCGGCCGCGGCGGCGGATCGAAGGCCTCCTTCGCCGTGTACTTGAATTCCCCGGCTTCGCACAGAGTGTTTGCATCGGGATAGTAGGGCGCGAGGTCCGCGAGGCCGATCGGCCAGCCGCTGTGTGGCAGGTAGTCGCGGACTTCGAAATCGATGGGATCCAGAGGCATGCAGCGCCCGCCCCAGATCGTGGTGGTGCCGCCGAAACGGCGCTGACGGTAGCGGTCAGGCGGGCTGTGCAGCCGCTCGTCGGCGACGGATCCGGAGTACAAGTCCTGGGTCGCCCGCTCCGGGTCAAGCCCCCCGGACTCGAGGACCAGCACCTGCCGCCGATCGCCGAGGAAGCGCAGCGCCATCGTGATGCCCGCGGCCCCTGCGCCGATGATGCAGATGTCGGCCTGAAGCGACGTGCCATCCGGCAGGTCGTTTGCGTCTGAAATCATGCGGCGGATCGCGGCGCGAATCGGGCTGCGGATCGATCTGTCGGGAATTTGCGATCGATCACACGGGGTATGCGGGTATCCATTTGATAGGATAGTATATTAACGGTCGGCATCGACTCTGTGAAAAAAAGCGCTCGTCGATCGAAATAATGGCCGGCATCGAGCGGCACACCGCAACGTAAACAGGGTCAATAATCTCGCCATGCACACGTCTACAGCGCCCCGGGTCAGCATCTGTCTGGCCACCTTTCAGCGCAACGAGCGTCTGCGCGCGGTGCTCGAGGACCTGGTGCGTCAGGAGCGCTTGCCGGATCAAGTGGTCGTGGTCGACAACGATCCGGGCGGCGGCGCGCGGGCCGTCGTCGATGAATGCCGGACCGCCGGCGCACCGTTTCGCATCGACTACGACGTGCAGCCCATCCCGAACATCGCACTCACGCGAAATCGACCCGACGAGCTCGCGCCCGGAGAATGGGCGGCGTTCATCGACGACGACGAACGGGCCCCCAAGGAATGGCTGCGCAAGCTGCTCGAAGCGGCGCAAGAATTCCAGGCCGACGGCGTGCTCTCGCCCGTGGAGCCGCAAGTGCCCGAGACCGCCCCCGCGTGGATTCGCCGCGGACGCTTCTATGATTTTCCGCACCAGCCCGAGGGCGCCATCGTGCCCTACAGCGGCATGCGATTCGGCAACCTGGTACTGCGCGCCGAGCGGCTGCGTGCCGAACCGGGCCCCTTCGACATTCGCCATGGACTCATGGCGGGCGAAGACGTCGACTTGTTGGTGCGCCTCGCGCGCCATGGCGCGAAAATCGTCTGGTCGGAGAAGGCGCCTGTCTACGAGCCCATCGAGCCCAAAAGGCTATCGCTGCACTGGCTCCTGATGCGGGCCTTGAGCGGCGGTCAGGCCTTTGCCCGCTACACCATGACCGGCGGCTTTAGGCCCATCGGTTGGCCGGGACGTATTCTGTTCTTCGTGAGGGCGCTGCTGCAAATGCTGCTCGCCGCCGCCATCGCGTCGGTGGCCTGGATTTTCGGGTCGCACCACGGGGTTGCCTGGCTCATCAAGGCCAGCGCGAATTTCGGCAAACTGACGGTGATTTGGGGCTGGCGTTACGTTGCCTATGCGCGGCCAACTTAAAGCGTTACCTAAGCTATTGAGCATAATCCTCGTATAGCTTTACGAAATCTCCGAAAGTCACGGGAATGCTGTCGACGCTGACGAAAGGATCGTATCCCAGAGTGTCCTCCAGGCGGGCGACGATGAGGGCGAAACTCAGAGAGTCGAGACCGGATTCCAGCAACTTAACATTATCTGCCAATTGAGACAGAGTTCGCTGCTGCTCGGTCGCGACCTGTGTGAATGTATCGTTTATGATGGCTCTTACGGACATTCGGGGGCTCTCCTGTTAATTTTATAAGCTAGCTGCAAACGCCGAGAAAGTCATCTCACAGAATAATCAGCAGGGACGGTACACGCTTCGGCGGCGGTTACCGGACCTAAGTTTGTCGCAATAGATTTGGTGCACAGAATGAACTTGGAGCCGAATACAAGCGCGCCGGAGTCGCAAGGACTCGGAGCACGCATACGGCGCTCCTGGGAGCGGGACAGCCACCTGAGCCTGGCGCGGCGCATTCGAAAGGGCCTGAAATTGATAGGCCAATTGATGCGCGCGCACGGTGCTCTCAAAGACTGCGATGTGGTGGGCGCCAGCGCCAGAGTCGCCGGACGTCTGCGAGTCGAGAACCGGGGCTCGATCGTGATCGGTAACCACTTGAACGTTAACTCTTCCTGGGTGCCCATCGAATTGATCACCGGCTCCGCAGGCCGGATCCAGATCGGCGACGACGTACTCATCAATTTTGGCACCGTCGTCGCGGCCGGCAGCCACGTCTCGATCGGCAGCGGCACCATGATCGGACCGCACTGCATCATATCAGATGTCGATATCCCGGAAGCGCTGCTGGACTCCGCACCCGTTGCTGCGCTGCCGATCGACATCGGCAAGGGAGTTTGGCTTGCGGGGCGGGTCACCTTGAGACCCGGCGTCAAAATCGGCGACGGCGCGGTGGTCGTGGCCGGCAGCATCGTCGAGACCGATGTGCCGGCGCATTTCATGGCGAGCGGCATACCGGCACGCTTGTTGCCCCGACTCGGCGCCGCGCCGCGGACGGCAAACGTTGCTCCCACGCCGACGCCAAGCGCCGGCCTCAGCACAACGGACCCTGCTCGACTCCGTGGTAGTCTCATCGCCGATTTCCGGGTCGACGATCTCCTGTATGAATTCGGCGCCCCGGATGTCTGCCCGCCGGTGGATGCCGAGATCCTGGCGGGCGAGCGGCTTGCCTCCCTGTTGGAGGCTCCTGCGCGCGCCGACGCCCGGGATTTCCTCGTCGTTTGGACCCGGCCCGAGGGGGCCGTGCCCGCGTTCGCGCGCCTGCTCAAGGGCGAGTCGATCGGCGATCAGGAGCTCGACGCCGATGTGGATGCATTCTGCGCGCTGGTAGTTGAGAGCGCCGCTCGTTACCGGCACGTGCTGCTGCCCACCTGGACACAACCGCCGCACATTCGCGGGCTGGGGGTGCTGGACGGGCGGCCGGGCGGCATTCTGGCGGCCTTGTCGTCGATGAACTTGCGGATGATGAAGGCCGTC
>JBARBX010000528.1:0-5656 GCA_049793535.1 Steroidobacteraceae bacterium
ATGCGATACGCAATCCTTTGCTGCGGGCTGCTCGCAACGCTCGCCAGGCGCTCGCAATCGGCGAGGCGGCGCGGACCCCAGCCCAGGCCGGCCGCAGGCGGCGCCGCATCTCGGCCGGGCGAGGCCCCGTCCCGACGGCGCAGGGAGATCCTCCCGAGGAGTCGCGACGCTCTCGAACGCTCCGCGGCCCGGGTGGCCACGGCCACCTGCCCGGGCACCACTTCCCGGAGTGCGGCCTCAACGGCATTGCGCAACTCCCGGCGTGCGGCCTCATACACCGCTGTGATCGCATTCATTTCCGGAATGAGATACCGCTCGAGCATGAGGCTCGCCATCTCGCGGAAGTTGATGCCCAAATCCCCGATGCGCGAGCCGTCCGGCACGACGAAGTCCGCGGTTACGCGAATCAGAAGTTCATGCAGTGCGAGGCGCTCGGGCCGAAATGCGACCAGCTCGCCCGGCGCGATTCCGGTGAGGTCCGCGAGCTCGGTGGCGGTGGCCAGGCTGGTGAAGACATTCTCGGCTTGAAAAATCGTCGACAGGTGCCGCAATTCCGTGGGCACCTGCGAGCCGATTCCGGGGTTCCACGGTCCGACGGCCGGTGCCTCGGCGGCAGGATTCACATCACGCATGGCCATGCGGCGGATCATACGCACGGCAGGATGGGTCGGAAACCCATAGTTGAGACGCAATTCGCTGTCTTGGCCCGCATCGTGTGATGGATTCGCCACCTGAACGGATATTCAAATGCGACAGAATGTGCCGTTAAGCCGTGGAATACGGCGCGAAGCTGCGGGAAACGCAAGGCCCATAATGATAACAAAACCAATCGGTCGAGCCTTCACGGGAAAGGCCGGGGCGAGTGCGGCCGAATCGGCGGGAGAAGCGCCCGACCCGGTGTTGAGCGGGCTCGCGAGACTTGCGGCGATCGCCTGCGGGACGGCTTGGGCCAGGGTCGCCATCGACGATGGCGCAGAAGCCTGGTGCGATGCCATGGGTGCCCGCCCCTCCCCCTTCGGCGCCCCGAAATCCGACCGGTTCGCGGAATGCACGGCGCGCGCCGCCGAACTGTTCGAGGTGGCGGATGCGACTTTGGACGAGCGCTTCAAGTCCAACGAGCACGTGGTGGGGGCGCCGGGCATTCGTTTCTACGCCGGATGCGCACTGCGCACCGCCGGCGGCGACGCATTCGGCGTCTTGGCCGTCTATCACACCGCCGCGCACACGCTCCGCCCTGAACAGCGCACCACGCTGCGCCTGCTCGCCGAACAGGCGGTGGCGCACGCCGAATCGCGTTCGCGAACCGCCGAGCTTGCGTTGCTCTCGGCGGCGCTGCCCGAAGGTTCGGCTAGAGCCCTGCTGGACAGTGCGCCGGTCGCCGTGTATCACACGGACGCGGCCGGAAACATGAGCTACAGCAATCCCGAGTACCGGCGGATCTTCGGACTCGAAATCGGCCATGACCCCGATGCCTGGGCGCAGCGCGTGCACCCGGACGATCGCGCCCGCATGCAGGGCGCGTGGGCGGAGTTCTGCCGTCAGCCGACCGCGAGCCGATTCGACGGCTATCGCACGCTGGCCGAGGATGGCGCCGTTCGCCACTTCTCCGAGCAGGTGGTCGCCGCCGAGGGTATGTCCGGTTGGGTGGGCACGATCACCGACTACACCGATCTGTTTGCGGCGCGCGACGATTTGCGCAGGGCCGAATCTTTGTTTCGCAACACCTTCGACCAGGCGCCGATCGGCATTGCGCATGCGGACCGCCGCGGCAAGATACTGCGTTGCAACCAGTCTTTCTGGACCATGCTGGGCTACGAGCCCCGCGATCTTCGGGACCGCAGCATCGCCGATGTCACGCACGGCGACGATGTCGAGCGCGCTTCGGTCGAGCTGAAGCGTCTGTGGAACGGCGAGGTCCAATTCGTGGATCTCGAAAAGCGCTACATCCGCAAAGACGGCAGTTCGCTCTGGGTGCGCATGACGACGGCGCTGGTGCGCGAGTCTGACGGCAAACCCCAGTATTCGGTCGAGTTCCTGCGCGACATCAGCGCACGCAAGGAATCCGCCGAAGAGCTCGAACGGGTGCACAAACAGCTCGTGACCGCCTCGCGGCAGGCGGGCATGGCCGAAGTTGCGACGAATGTGCTGCACAACGTGGGCAACATCCTCAACAGCGTCAATATCTCGGCCAGTCTGGTGATTGAGCGCATCAAGCAGTCCAAGGCTCCCGGGCTGGCGCGCGTCGCGACGCTGCTGCAGGAGAAAGGCGCCGCGGTGGCGGAGTTCATCGCCCACGATGAGCGCGGCAAGCGCATCCCGGAGTACCTGACTTCGCTCGGCGAGCAGCTCTTGAGCGACCAGAAAATGGCGCTGGTGGAACTCGCGTCCCTGCGCGACAACCTGGAACACATCAAGGATACCGTGGCGATGCAGCAGAGCTACGCCAAGCTGTGCGGCGTCACCGAAACCGTGGCGGTCGTCGATCTGGTGGAGGACAGTCTGCGCTTGAACGCCGGCGCCTTCGTGCGTCACGGCGTGACGCTGTGCCGCGAGTTCGGCGAAGTGCCGCCCATCACCGTGGACAAGCACAAGGTTCTGCAAATCCTGGTGAATCTCGTGCGCAATGCCAAGTACGCATGCGACGAATCGGGCAGATCCGACAAATTGATCACTTTGCGCGTCGAGCAGGCGCCCGCCGGCGTGCGCATTTGCGTGATCGACAACGGCGTGGGCATTCCCGCGGAGAACATGTCGCGGCTGTTCACCCACGGCTTTACCACCCGCGTGGACGGACATGGGTTCGGCCTGCACAGCGGGGCGCTGGCGGCGCAGGAACTCGGCGGCTCGTTGCGGGTGACCAGCGACGGGCCGGGCCGGGGAGCAACGTTCATACTCGAGCTGCCGCTCGACCGCGCGGAGCCGGCCCATGGCTGATTCCGTTCCACCCACCCGCCGGCGCATATTGATCGTCGACGACAACGCATCCATTCATCTGGATTTTCGCAAGGTGTTGGGCGCGCAGGCGGAGCACTCCGCGCAGGCCGCGCTCGATGTGCTGGAAGCGAACCTGTTCGGCGAGCCCGTCGCCGCCTCTTCGCGTCCGAGCTTCGACATCGATTCCGCGCATCAAGGACAGGAAGGCGTGGCGATGGTGCGCCAGGCGCGCGCCGAGGGTCGGCCCTATGCCATGGCTTTCGTCGACATGCGCATGCCGCCGGGCTGGGACGGCCTGAAGACCATCGAGCATCTTTGGGTGGAGGATCCGGGCGTGCAGATTGTCATCTGCTCGGCCCACACCGACTACGACTGGACCGAGGTCGTCGACAGACTCGGCCACTCCGACAAGCTGCTGGTGCTGCGCAAACCCGCCGAACCCATCGAGGTTCTGCAATGCGCCACGGCCCTCTCCCGCAAGTGGGAAAACGACGGGTTGGTCCGGGACCAGATGCTGCGCCTGGAAGAGGTGATCAATGCCCGCACGCGGGGATTGGAAGCCGCGAACCAGCAGCTACGGCATCTCGCCACCCACGATGCATTGACGGGCCTGCCCAACCGCGTCCTGCTGGACGATCGATTGCAGCAGGCCATCGCGCATGCCGACCGCGACATGCGCGCGTTCGCGGTCTTGATATGCGACCTGGACCGATTCAAGCTGATCAACGATTCCTTGGGGCACCGCGCCGGGGATGAATTGCTCCAGGAAGTCGCGCGACGCCTCATCACCGTGGTACGGACCGCCGACACGGTGGCTCGTTTCGGCGGTGACGAGTTCGTGCTGATCGGCACCTCCATCGCCGATGCCGACGACGCGGCCGGGCTGGCCTCGCGGGTCATGGACGTCCTGCAGGCGCCGGTGCGCATTGCCGCCATCGACATACATACCTCGCCCAGCATCGGCATCGCCATGTACCCGGACGACGGCACCACCTCTCAGGCGCTGTTGGCGCGCGCGGATGCCGCCATGTATTCGGCCAAGCAGCACGGTCGCGGCAACTTCCGGCGCTATTCGCAGGGAATGCATGCCGGCAGCGAGGACCGGGTACAGCTTGAAAGCGACCTGCACAGCGCGCTGACCGCGAATCAGTTCGCCCTGTACTACCAACCGAAGGTGGATACACGCACGGGCGCGGTGCGCAGCGCCGAGGCGTTGATCCGTTGGCTGCATCCCACGCGCGGCGTGATTTCACCGGCCGAGTTCATCCCCTTGGCGGAAGAATGCGGACTGATCGGCGCCATCGGTGGCTGGGTGATCCGCGAAGCCTGCCGGCAGTCGCGCGCGTGGCAGGACGAGGGCGTACCGCCGCTGCGGGTGTCGGTGAACCTGTCGGCATCGCAGTTCCGCGACAGCGAGCTGGTCGAGAGCATTCGCCGCGCCCTCGACGATGCCCGACTCGAAGCGCGCTATCTCGAGGTCGAGCTCACGGAAAGCGCCGTCATGAGCGATCCGGAACAGTCGATCGCAATTCTCGAGCAACTTTCGGCCATGGGAGTGCTGGTCTCGGTGGACGATTTCGGCACCGGCTATTCCAGTATGAGTTACCTGCGCCGCTTCCCCATCGACAAGCTCAAGATCGACCGCGTGTTCATCGACGAAATCGTCAGCCGGCCCGAAGACGCGTCGATCGTACGCGCCATCGTCTCGCTCGCGCACAGCCTGCGTCTCAAAGTGGTCGCCGAGGGAGTGGAAACGCCGGCGCAGCTCGATTTCCTGAAGCTCGCCGGTTGCGATGAATACCAGGGCTATCATTTCAGCCGTCCCTTGCCCGCGGCGGATTTCGAGGCACTCATACGCGAGTCCCATTCCGGCGAGGTGTTCACCGACGAGGACGCCGCGCGCACGCACAGCAAGCTCTCGTTCGTGCGCAAGTGAGCGGGCGGCCGATCAGGCTCCTATAGCTTGGCGCTGCTCGGATACATTCGAAGTTCCGGGACTTCGCCGCGCAGCAGCTTCTGCTGCATCTCCACCCAATAGTCCACCGTCATCAATTCCGCGTTCTCCTCGCGGAAGCAGCGGCGCGCAAACGCGCTCTTGAACTGCATGCCGTATTCGAGCTCCTCGGGCAGGAAAACCACGCCATCCTCGAAAAACCAGGCCGGGATCGCTTCCTCGCCCGGCTCGCGATCGGCGTTGGTGCGGATCTTCACATCGGTGAGTTTCTCGACGGCGTCGTAGTCGAATAGAAACACCCGGCCGTAGCGTCCGACGCCGTAGTTCCTCGAATCCAGGTCCTTGTTGAATATGTTGGTGGCGGCGTTGTTGCGGATGCAATGCCCGAGACTGACCATCACGGCGCGGGTCGCGCTTTCATCGGCGGTCTCGAGGTACACCGGCAACGGCACGATCTTCATCTGCATGATCAGCGTGCGCAGATACACTCCGTCTCGATCCACCTGCACACTGCCCGCGGCCTCCCGGCAGATCTCATCCAGCAGGCTGGGCTCGAACATGTCGCGATCCAGGCGCAGGTTGAAGTACATGACATTGTCCAGCATGCTGCCGGCGCGATTGATCTCGTGTACAGCGCGGTACTTCTCGGAGACGGCCGCCACTCCCGGATAAGCGCCCCACTTGTAGGAACTGGTCGGCTGATCGCGGATCACTTTCAGGTGATACGCGCACGCGTCAAAGGTGAATCCCAGCGCGACGGTGCCGGGA
>JBARBX010000529.1:0-1521 GCA_049793535.1 Steroidobacteraceae bacterium
GTGCGTTCTCCGTCATTTACCGACGTGAGCTTCGATCGCGCCGAGCAATTCGTCTTTCGTGAAAGGCTTCGTCAAATAGTGCTCCGAGCCCACGATTCGGCCGCGTGCCCGATCGAACAGACCGTCCTTGCTGGACAGCATGATCACCGGGATCTGCCTGAATACCTTGTTGTGCTTGATCAGCGAGCAGGTCTGATAGCCGTCGAGGCGCGGCATCATGATGTCCACGAACACGATGTCGGGCTGGTGATCGGCGATCTTGGACAAGGCATCGAAACCGTCGACCGCGGTAAACACCTCGCAACCCTCCTTGGTCAGAAGAGTTTCGGCGGTGCGCCGGATGGTCTTGCTGTCGTCGATCACCAGAACTTTGAGTCCGGTGAGTTTCGGCTTGGCCGTGGTCGTCATGCTGTCCATGAAATCCGCCCTTGGGGGATCTTTATGCTGTGCGTGCGTAGGTACTGGAATCTTGTGGCTTTTTAACATATCCAGGCCGAGCAAGCCACGGTATGGGGTCGACATTTCGCGGTAAGCTGCGCCAAACAACGGTGGCGTGGTTCACAGTTTTCTCATGAGAGCGCACCCATGCCCGCAGCATCGGCGTGCGCTAGACTGCGTTGCCGCGAAAGAAGGAATGAGCATGTCTTCCCGAGTCCGCCTCGTCGTGGTCATGGACCCCATTGAATCGATCAAGCCGGCCAAGGACAGCACGCTGGCCATACTGCTGGCGGCGCAGGCGCGCGGCTGGCAGCTTTTCTATGCGGAGCAAAAGGATCTTTGGCTCCGCGACGGCATCGCCTGGGGAAGGCTCTCGCCGCTGCAGGTGTTCGACGATCCGGAAACGTGGTTCGTGCGCGGCGCGCCGCAGGGCGCCCGGTTGGGCGATTTCGACGCAATCCTGATGCGCAAGGATCCGCCCTTCGACACCGAGTACATCTACACCACGTACATCCTGGATCGCGCCTTGTCCCAGGGCGCGCTGGTGTGCAACCGGCCCCAGGGGTTGCGAGACATGAACGAGAAGGTCTACACGGCCTGGTTCCCCGAGTGCTGCGCGCCCACCCTCATCAGCCGCGACATGCACGACATGAGCGAATTCCTGCGCGAGCATGGCAAAGCGGTGTGCAAGCCGTTGGACGGCATGGGCGGCAAGTCCATCTTCGTGCTGGAACAGGGCGACAAGAACCGCAATGTGGTGTTCGAAACGTTGACCGACTATGGCCGCCGTTATGCCATCGTGCAGCGCTACCTGCCGGAGATCGTGACCGCAGGCGATTGCCGCATCATTTTGGTGGACGGAGAGCCGGTGCCCTTTGCCTTGAAGCGCATACCCATGCCCGACGACAATCGCGGCAATCTCGCCGCCGGCGCCCGCGCCGAAAGCCGCGCGCTCAACGATCGCGACCGATGGCTGTGCGCGCAAATCGGCCCCAGGCTCAAGGCGGCCGGCATGCTGTTCGTCGGCCTCGACGTCATCGGCGACTACGTCACCGAGATCAACGTCACGAGCCCAACCGGCAT
>JBARBX010000530.1:0-4012 GCA_049793535.1 Steroidobacteraceae bacterium
GATTCGTCGGGCGGGGGAGTGGACGACAAGACCGCGTACCAGGCGGCCTTCGATCTGCTGAAAAACAGCCAGTACGATCGCGCCATCGCGGCGTTTCAAAAGTTCCTCGCCGCCTATCCGACCAGCCAGCTCGCGGACAATGCCCAGTACTGGCTGGGCGAGGCCCACTACGTCAACAAATCCTTCTCCGACGCGCAGGCCGCGTTTCAGCGGGTGGTGGACAAGTATCCCCAATCTCGCAAGCGTCCGGATGCCCTGCTGAAAATCGGCTATTGCCAGTACGAGCTGAAGCAGTGGGATCAGGCCAAGAACACTTTGACTCAGGTGGCCACGCAGTTCACCGACACATCGGCGGGGCACTTGGCGCAGCAGCGGCTCGACAAGATGGCCACCGAGCAACATTGATTGACGCCTTACAGAAATCCGAGCGGCTGCGCATCAACGAAATCTTCCATTCGTTGCAGGGCGAGGCCGACGCAGTCGGCTATCCGACAGTATTCGTGCGCCTCACCGGCTGTCCGCTGCGCTGCCGGTATTGCGACACGGAGTACGCCTTTCATGCCGGCGATTGGCTGGGGATCGATGCCATCGTGGAGCAGGTGCGCGGCTACGGTGCGGACCACGTTTGCGTCACCGGCGGTGAGCCCCTGGCACAGCCGAACTGCCTGAGGCTGCTCGAGCAACTGTGCGACACCGGCCTGCAAGTGTCGCTCGAGACCAGCGGGGCGTTGGATATCGGGCCGGTCGACGGCCGGGTATCGCGCGTCGTCGATGTAAAGACCCCGGGTTCGCGCGAAGTCGGCCGCAATAGGCTGGAGAACCTCGGGCTGTTGACTGCGCGCGACCAATTGAAATTCGTGATCTGCTCCCGCGAGGACTATGACTGGAGCAAGGGATTCCTGAAGGAACACGGAATACCCGGGCGCTGCCGGATATTGTTCTCGCCGAGCTACGGCGAGGTATCGCCGACGGCGCTCGCCGAGTGGATTTTGGCCGACCGCCTGCCGGTGCGCTTCCAACTGCAGCTTCACAAAGTCCTGTGGGGCGACACGCCGGGCAAGTGACGTCTTCCGGCTCATCCGCGCTCCCTAAGCGCGCCATCGTGCTGCTGTCCGGAGGGCTGGATTCAGCCACCGTACTGGCGATGGCCGGCGCGGACGGGTTCGAGTGCTACGCACTCAGCGTGCACTATGGTCAGCGCCACAGCGCCGAACTCGAAGCCGCGCGGAGAATCGCCGCGAGGCAGGGTGTGCGGGAGCATCGCATCATGGGCGTCGACCTCGCCGGCATCGGCGGGTCTGCGCTGACCGATGCCGGCGTTGCAATTCCCGAAGAGCCGGTCCCCGGCATTCCAGTCACCTATGTGCCGGCTCGCAACACACTGCTGCTGTCGCTGGCTTTGGGGTGGGCCGAAGTCGTGGGCGCCGCCGATATTTTCGTCGGAGTCAACGCCGTCGACTACTCGGGCTATCCCGACTGCCGCCCGGAATTCATACAGGAGTTCGAGCGTTTGGCTCGGCTCGCCACCAAGGCTGGGGTCGAAGGGGTGACGTTCAAGATTCAGGCGCCGCTCATCGACATGTCCAAGGCCGACATCATCCGAGCGGGCACCGTGTTGGGCGTGGATTACGCTGCGACCGTATCGTGCTACCAGGCGGGAGCCGACGGAAGTGCGTGTGGCAAATGCGATTCCTGCCGGTTGCGCGCGGCCGGGTTTGCCGCCGCCGGCATCGCCGACCCGACACGCTACCGTTGATCGATTGGCGGTGATCTGCCGCAGCACTTCGGCTATGATGCGCGGCCCAACGGGACGGTAGCTCAGTTGGTAGAGCAAGGCCCTTTTAAGGCTTTGGTCCTGGGTTCGAGTCCCAGCCGTCCCACCATTCTTCGCCATAAATCAATGGCTTGAAGCGTACATCAAGAATCACTATTAATGTGCGTTTCCGCGGAAACGTCCAACTCAAGTTCAAGAATGCCGGCGAGAGCTGGCCGTGGATCCTTCATCGCGGCGCGTTCAAAAGCACTTGCCGAGAAACGCCGCCGCCTTATCCGAGATGCCGACAATCTTGTTTGTAGCCTGCCGATAGAATTTGAAATTGAGTTCAGTCCCGGGCCGACCGTCCTTCCAGTCGGTGAGAGGCTTGAGTTCGCGGCGCCCCAGTGGTCGCTTCGCAAGCGCCGTTCGCCTGATCGTGACGCTCACTCGCGGCGTCTGGCGCGCGACGCCCCGCTTCTTTGCAGTTGCCTCGGCGTGAGTGACGATACCGCGCGCGATGAGGCCTTGGCCGCCTTCGTTCTCGCTGGCAAACACGAAAACCGTGTCGCCTGCGGCTATCAGCTTGCCGCCATACATCGTCTTGTGCGCGGCGAACGCGAACGTACCCGCCCGCGGATCGGCAACCTCCGCTTTGATCGCGAACACCATGACGGGTCTGAATCGAGGCACAACGCGGAATACTACAACACAGGAATGACGGCCTCGCTGCGTTTGCGTCCAAACCAGCTCATGCCCGCCAGGGCGAGCAGCTCGAGCCAGCCGAAGCTGCCGCCGCCGCCGAGGGTGGTGCCGACCACGATGGTCTGTGTGGCCGCCGGCGTGGGTCCCGTGTTGCTGGCCGAACCGGTTGCCTGGCTGACCAGCTGTTGTCCGTTGGTATCCGTGCTGTTGACGGTGGCGACGAAACTGATTTCCCAATTTTGCGGATTGGTGGAGCTGATGGGGCCGGCGATCGGTGCGAGCGCGTCGAGCGCGCAGGCCATTTTGCCTTCCGCCGCATCAATGAGGCAGATGCCCGATCCCGCCGACGCATGCGAGAATGTCATCCCCGCAGGGATGGTCACCACGACGACCACGTTGTCGGCCGGCGCTTTACCTGAGTTGCTGACTGTCACGACATATTCAAAAGCGGACCCTGGGAGAACCGTTGGGCAGTTGCCGGTTAGGGTTGACGACGTCGGGGTGCAAAGATTGTTAAGGTCCGAGTACGACAGATTCAGCGTCGTCGGGACCTGCGATTCGGACACCGTCGCGGAAATCGACGGATTGTTGCTGCTGTTTTGCGCTTTGACGTTGGCGACGGCGGTGGTCAGATTCTGACCGCCCCCCGAGCTGCCGATTTGCACCGTGACATTCGGAGTCCAAGTAGCTCCCGCCGCGAGCGATGCCAGCGTGCAGGTGTACGAGGTCGTCGTCGTCGTGCAGGTGGCGCCGGCAGCGCTGTCGGATACCAGCGTCACACCGGTTACCAGCGTGCCCGTCAGCACCACGTTGATGGCGGGCTGTTGTTTGTCGGTGTTGGTCACGGTCAGGTCGTACACCAAGTCCTGATTGGCAACGACGGTGATATTGTTGGGGCCGGTGTAGCTCAGCGCCAAAGCGACATTCGAGGTCGCGACGGAAATCGTTTCGGTGGCGGCGCTCGACGTCCACAGGCCATCGCTCACATTGAAGGTGAAGCTATCCGAGCCCACGTAGCCCGCGACGGGGGTGTAGGTGAATGCGCCGGTGCTGGCGCTGGTGAGCGCGACGCTGCCGTGACTGGGTTGCGCGACGATGCTGTAGGTCAACGCGGCGATTGAACCCGGCGTCGCATTCAGCGTGCCCGATGTGGCGGCGCCGCCGACGACTCCGAGCTGCCCGTTGTTGGCGGTGGGGGGCACGTCGACAATGGCGGTGAAGTAGGCTTTGGCGGTGGCACTGCCGGCGGTCAGCGTTGCGCTCGTCGGAAGCGCGCCCGGTGTGCTGTCGACGCTGACGCCGACGCTAAGAGAAAGCTGCCAAGACGCGCCCGCTGCCAGCGCGGCGAGTGTGCAGGTCACGGTCGTCGGGCTGCCGGCGGCGCTGCAAGTCCCGGCCGCGGTGTTGGTGCTAAAGTAGATCACACCCGTCGGCAAGCTCACGCTCAGCGTGAGGGCATCGGCGATCGCCAGATTATCGGTATTGGTTGCGGTGAGGTCATAGGTCAAAGTGCCGCCCGGCGCCACCGGGGCGGGGGTCGCGCTCAAGCTGAGT
>JBARBX010000531.1:0-14535 GCA_049793535.1 Steroidobacteraceae bacterium
CGTCATGTCCGGCGACGGCGGTTGGGCGGGACTCGATCAGGAGGTCGCCGCAGCGCTCAGCGCCAAGGGGATCCCGGTGGTCGGACTGGATTCGTTGCGCTATTACTGGACGGCGCGAACCCCCGACGGGCTGGCGGCGGACATCGACCGCATCGTTCGCTACTACCTCGCGCACTTCGGCAAGCAGCGCGTGCTGCTGATCGGCTATTCGCAGGGGGCGGACGTGCTGCCGTTCGCGGTCAATCGGCTACCCGACGCGACCCGCGCGCACCTTGCGCTCGCTGCCGTGATGGGCATGTCCGAGCACGCACTGTTCGAATTTCACTTGAGCGGCTGGATCTCCGACGACAACTCGGGGCCGGCGACGCTGCCGGAAATCAATCGAATCGCCGGTGTGCCGGTGCTGTGCATCTACGGCGAGGATGAAAGCGATTCGCTGTGCCCCAAGCTCGACCCGAAGCGATTCAACATCGTCAAGCTCAAGGGCGGCCATCACTTCGACGGCGACTACGCCGGGCTCGCACGCCAAATCCTCGCCGCCGCCCATCCTTGAGCGTCTTCGTCAAAACTGCGCCGCAGGCGTTGCGGCGCAGCTCCCGATCAATGCCGCAGAGGCTCGAGGTTCGCCTCCGCTCCGCCCGACAGGTTGTCTTCCGTGACGACCATGAACCCTAAGGCCGGCGTCAGTTGGAATTCGACCGGATCGATCGCCACCGGCACGTCGGCCGTCGTGCCGGGTGCGACCGGGACGAACATGGCATTCGACACCGACGGCGTGAATGCATTGAACGAGGCGATTCCCGGCACCGTTTCCCCCGCTCCATTGGCGTCAAAGGCGTTCAAGTAGTAGCTGAAACGCGGATTGGTCGGAGAAATCCCCAGATTCGAGGCGAGCACCGGCATGAGCACGATGGAGCCATCGGTCGGCGCGTCCGCGAGAAACCCCGTAGAGATCTCCGTGCCGGTCGCGAGGTTCACAAGAAAGGTCGCCATTTGCCCGTTCGCCTCGCCAGTCTCCACCAGACCGGAATCCGCGGCGAACAGCACGAAGTCCGGGACTCCGTCGCCGTTGACGTCGATGTACATGTCATATTCACCGGCCGCGGGGTTCGAGAACCGGCCATAGGAATTCACGGCAAAGACCAGGATGCTGTCGGTCGCGGAAATCGGGTTCGTCTGCACCCCGATGGCCCGCGGCTCGAAACTCTCCTCGATCGCTCCCGTCTTGGGATTCTTGAGGCCCCAGGCGTAGAAATCGCCGTTGCCCGCGATGGCACCGCCGCGGTTGGACAGGCGAATGTACGGATTCTTGCCCAGCCGCAGATCGGCATCCACGTCGGAGCGCGCACGCGGCACGAGGTAGTAGGGCAACTGCAAAGTGACGCCATGATTTGCCGAGGATTCGGGTTGCAGCGTGATATAGCCCGCCACTTCGGCGAATCGATCGTTGCCCAAGGCATCGTGCGTACCTCCCACGGTCGATACCGGCACAGTGAGCGAGACGTGCAGCGAAGCCTCGTCGTGGCCGCGCACGGATACCGTCGACTGCGACAGCTTGAGCGTATGCGGCACGCCGCCCACGGGGGTTGCGGTGGCCGCGAAGGTCGCCGGCCACTGTCCGTGATTTCGCACGATGAGGTCGCGGCCGTCGTGATAGTCGCGAGTGAACTCGGCCACGCCGAAAGACAGCAGGCCGAGGCCTTGATCTTCGGTGCCGTGCACGGTGACATCGGTCGAAGTTGCGCCCACGGCCTGCACGAGGCCGGCGCCCTCAATGCGCGGCGAGTAGTCCTCGAGCGCGGCGGGAGATGCGGTCTCGACGACGGCCGCCCGCACCCCGGGTTCCGTCCAGCCGCGGTGCGCCTGGATCGCCAGTGCGGACACCCCGGCGACATGCGGCGTTGCCATGGAAGTGCCTGAATCATAGGTTCCGCCGTTTCCCGTACCGATGGCGGTCGAGAACACATTCACCCCGGGAGCCGTGATGTTGGGCTTGAGCGCGCCGTCGCCGGTGCGCGGGCCTCCCGAGGAGAAACTGGCGGCGACCCGGTAGCCTGCGTCGGGCACGTTGGCAAAGGCGACGGTGGCGCTGTCGGGCGATGGCGCACTCGCGAACGTGGCCGCGTCACTTTGCAGCAGCACGATGAACGGGATGGTGACCCCGCTGAGCGCCGGGTTGAAGAATCCGGCGGCGTTGTTGACGACGCCGATCGCGACCGCGCCGGCCGCCATGGCGTTGCTCGCCTTCACGTCGAAGGTGCAGGTGCCGCGCGACACGATGACGATCGCGCCTGCCGCGCCGCTCGCCGGGTAATCAGAGGCGTCGCATCCCAAGCTCAAACTGCCGGTGCTGGTCAGCAGGATGACGGCCGGTATCGAGCCGCTCGGCAAGCTCAATGCATTGGCATCGACGCCGTTGGCGCCTCCGCCCGAAGACAGGTTGATACGTACACCGTTCACCAAAAATTGACGCGCGTCGGTCGCGGCCACACTGATGGCATGCGTGGCGGAGGCCGGCGTGCCGGTCACATAGGGTGCCGGACCTTCATTGCCGGCGGCGACGGCCACCACGATGCCGGCCTTTGCGGCGTTGTCGGCCGCGATGGCATCCGAACTGTTCGCCGGACCGTAAGGGGCGCCCAGCGACATGTTGATCACGTCCATATTGTTGTGCACGGCCCAATCGATGCCTTCGGTGACGACGTCGGTGGTGCCGGTGCAACCAAAGACGCGCACCGCATAGAGATCCGCGAGCGGCGCAACACCGGGGCCGATGCCGAATCCCGCGGCATACACGGCCGCATCGTAGGGCCCGTGAAACGTGGTGCCGTCATTCGCCACACCAAAACCCGCGGCCGTTCCCGCCACATGGCTGCCGTGGCCGTTGCAATCCAGCGGATTCGGGTCCGGTACCGGCACGCTGTTGGCAGGGGTGCTCGCATCATAATTGTCGCCCACGAGATCGGTGCCGCCCTTGACCTTGGGCGCGTTGGGACCGAACAGGGCCGGGTCCGCGGGTGCGGTGCTGTTCGCGGCCGCGTTCATGAATGCGGCGACGGTGCCCGGGCCGCCGAAGTTTGCGTGCGTATAGTCGATGCCCGTGTCGATGATGGCGATCTTGACGTGTTCGCCGCGAAACCCGGGAATTCCTTGCCAAACTTGCGGCGCCCCGATGAACGGCACGCTCACCACGTTCTTCAGAGCGTACTGCGGAACCGACACGACCTGAACCACTCCCGGCAGGCTGGCCAATCCCGCGATCTCGCTGCGTGCGATCTCGACTTTGATGCCGTTCATGGCATCGTGATAGTGCGCGAGGATGGTGCCGCCTCGCGCAGTGATGGCAGGTTCGAGCGCAGCTTGCTGCCGGTCGATCTGAGTGTGAATGGCGGCGTGATCGGTGTCGCTGATCGAATGCCCGGGGGCATTTGCGCGCACTTCCGCCACCGATGCGACATCCATCTGAACGACCACCCGGACTCGCTGCTTCGCGAGCAAGGACAAGGGTTGCCGACCCGCGGTGATGGGCCCGCTGGCGCGGGCGAGCGGCTTGAAGCGTGCGGCTCCGGCCTGTTGTGCGACGGCGTCGGGTGCGCTCGACATGAGCAGCGCAGACACTGCCACGAGTCCCGCGATCATTCCATTGAATCCACGCATGCTGGTTCTCCCTTCAATTATTGTGGGCGTTCGCGGGGAAAACCCCATTCCCTCGCGATATGCACGGTAGAATACCGCCGCGCCGGCCGTGCGGCCACAGGCGGTCGGAATTTATTTTCCGCCCTGCGCCGCCCCGCCGCGTGACATCAATTTGTAACTAAGCCGCATCCGCCGTGGCGGCCTCGCCCGCCGCCGCACCGCTGCCCGCGCTCGACTGCGCGTCGGGGTCGTAGCCCAGATTCGGCGCGAGCCAGCGCTGCGCCTCGGCGAGACTCCATCCCTTGCGTTGCGCATAGCTCGCCACCTGATCGCGGCCGATCTGTCCCACCGAGAAATAGTGGGCCTGCGGATGCGCGAAATAGAATCCGCTCACCGCGGCGGTCGGAAACATCGCAAAAGACTCGGTTAGGCGGATGCCCGCGTTGCGCTCCGGATCGAGCAGCCGCCAAAGATTCGCCTTCTCCGTGTGCTCGGGGCAGGCCGGATATCCCGGCGCCGGACGTATGCCCCGGTACTGCTCGCGAATCAACTCTCTCCCGTCGAGCCGCTCGTCGGGGGCATAGCCCCACAGTTCCCGCCGCACGCGCTCGTGCATGCGTTCGGCCAGCGCCTCCGCCAGGCGGTCGGCCAGCGCCTTGAGCATGATGCTGCTGTAGTCGTCGTGCGCAGCCTCGAATCGCGCCACGTGTTCATCGATGCCGAGCCCCGCGGTGACGGCGAAGGCTCCTACGTAGTCGGCGCGGCCGCCGACCGGTGCCACGAAATCCGCCAAGCAGGATTGGGGCTGATTCTGCGGCTTGGATTTCTGCTGCCGTAGATGATGCAGCCGGATCTTGACGTTTTGCCTGGATTCGTCGGTGAACACCGTGATGTCATCCTCACCGCTGCTGTTGGCGGGGAAGAATCCCACCACCGCACGGGCCCGCAGCCACTTCTGCTCGATCAAGCGGTCGAGCATGCGCGTGGCATCCGCATACAGTCCGCGGGCCGCCTCGCCCACCAGCGGATCCTGAAGGATGTCCGGAAACTTCCCCGCGAATTCCCACGCGTTGAAAAAAGGCATCCAGTCGATGTACGGCCGCAGTTCTTCGAGCGGATAGTCGTGGTAGGCGCGCACGCCGAGGTATCGGGGAACCGGCGGCGCATATGCCGACCAGTCTATGTTGAGTTTCTTGGCCCGTGCCTGCGGCAGCGACAATTGCGGCGCCTTGGCGCTCTTGTTGCGGTGCTGCTCGCGCCGCCGCTCATGCTCCGCCTTGATACCCGCCACATAGGCCTCATAGCCTCCCGGGGTCACCAGCTGCTGACAGACCCCCACCGAGCGCGACGCATCCTTCACGTAGATGACCGGCCCCTGGTACTGCGGGTCTATCTTCACCGCCGTGTGAGCCGGGGACGTCGTGGCGCCGCCGATCAACAAGGGTTGCGTGTATCCCAGCCGTTGCATCTCCTTGGCGACGTGCACCATTTCGTCGAGCGAGGGAGTGATCAGGCCGGACAGGCCGATAAGATTGGCGCCGATGCGAGTCGCGGTCTCGAGAATTTTCTCGCAGGAGACCATGACCCCCAGGTCCACCACCTCGAAGTTGTTACATTGCAGGACGACGCCGACGATGTTCTTGCCGATGTCGTGCACGTCGCCTTTGACGGTGGCCATGACCACCTTGCCGTTGGAGCGGCTCGTGCCGTCCTTTTCCTGCTCGATGTACGGAATCAGCACGGACACGGCCTTCTTCATGACGCGCGCCGACTTGACGACCTGCGGCAGGAACATCTTGCCCGCGCCGAACAGGTCGCCGACCACGTTCATCCCGTCCATGAGCGGACCTTCGATCACATCCAGTGGCCGCTTGGATTGGAGCCGCGCCTCCTCCGTGTCTTCGAGCACGAACTCATCGAGCCCCTTGACCAGCGCGTGCCGCAGGCGCTCCTCCACGGGCAGCTTGCGCCATTCGAGGTCATCGGCGCGCCGGGGCCCCGCGCCGCCCTTGAAGCGTTCGGCAATTTCCAGCAACCGCTCGGTGGCATCGGCGCGCCGCGCGAGCACGACGTCCTCGCAGCGCTCGCGCAGATCCGCGGGCATGTCCTCGTAGATGGCGAGCTGGCCGGCGTTCACAATGCCCATGCTCATGCCGGCGCGAATCGCGTGGTACAGAAACACCGAGTGCATGGCTTCGCGCACCGGATCGTTGCCGCGAAACGAAAACGACACGTTGCTGACGCCGCCGCTCACGTGCACCGCCGGCATGCGCCGCCTGATGGCGGCGGTGGCTTCGATGAAATCGAGACTGTAGCGATTGTGCTCTTCGATGCCGGTGGCCACCGCGAAGATATTGGGATCGAAGATGATGTCCTCAGGTTGGAACCCGATGCGTTCCGTCAAGAGCGCGTAGGCACGCTCGCAGATCGCCACTTTTCGATCGATGCTGTCGGCCTGGCCCCGCTCGTCGAATGCCATGACCACCACAGCGGCGCCGTAGCGCATCACTAAGCGCGCGTGCGCGAGAAACGATTCCTCGCCCTCCTTCAAGCTGATCGAATTGACGATGGCCTTGCCCTGCACGCACTTGAGGCCCGCCTCGATCACCGACCATTTGGAGGAATCGATCATGACCGGCACGCGCGCGATGTCCGGCTCGCACGCGATCAGATTCAGGAACCGGGTCATGGCCGCCGCTGAATCCAGCATGCCCTCGTCCATGTTGACGTCGATCATCTGCGCGCCGTTGGCCACCTGCTGGCGGGCGATGTCGACCGCGGCGGCATAGTCGCCTGCTTCGATGAGCTTGCGAAACTTGGCCGACCCCGTCACGTTGGTGCGCTCGCCGACATTGACGAACAGGCTGTCCGCCTGGAGGTTGAGCGGCTCGAGGCCGCTCAGGCGACACGCCCGGTCGATGTCCGGTACGGCGCGCGGCGGCAGCCCCACGGTGTCGCGAATCATGGCGCGGATATGGTCCGGTGTCGTGCCGCAGCAGCCGCCCATCATGTTGAGAAACCCGCTGGACGCGAACTCGGCGAGGATCGCGGCGGTTTGCTCGGGCGTCTCGTCGTAGCCGCCGAAGGCATTCGGCAGTCCCGCATTCGGGTAGGCGCATACGGCGGTGTCGGCAACCCGCGCCAGCTCCTCGACATAGGGACGCAGTTGTTTCCCGCCGAGCGCGCAATTGAGCCCGACGACGGCGGGCCGCGCGTGGCGGATGGAATTCCAGAAGGCCTCCGTAGTCTGGCCCGACAAGGTCCTGCCCGACGCGTCGCTGATCGTGCCCGACACGATGAGGGGCAAATCCACGCCGCACTCCTCCAACACCTGCCGCGCCGCGAACAGCGCCGCCTTGGCGTTCAAGGTATCGAACACCGTCTCGATGAGAATGATGTCGACTCCACCCTCGATGAGCGCGCGCGTCGCGAGAGCGTAGCCTGCCGCCAATTCATCGAAGCTGATGTTGCGGAACCCCGGATCGTTCACATCGGGCGACAGAGAGGCGGTGCGGCTGGTCGGGCCGAGCGCGCCGGCCACGAAGCGCTGCGTACCGGTCTCGGCAGTCACCTCGTCCGCGACCCGGCGCGCGAGACGCGCGGCCGCCAGGTTGAGCTCGCCGACCAACGGCTCCAGGGCGTAGTCCGCCTGCGAAACGGGACTGGAATTGAAGGTGTTGGTGGACACCACATCCGAACCGGCGTGCAGATACTCGCGGTGAATGGCCGCAATGATGTGCGGCTGTGTGATCGTGAGCAGGTCATTGTTGCCGCGCAGGTCGCGGTGCCAATCCGCAAATCGCTCGCCGCGAAACTGCTGCTCGGTCAGGGCATGCGCCTGGATCATGGTTCCCATGGCGCCGTCGAGGAACACCAGACGCTGCTTCAGCAGCGCGGCGAACGCCCTGGCGCGCGCACATTGATCCGGGTACCGCACCTGAGCCGTCCGCACCTAGGCCACCCGCGCCTGCTCGAGGCGCGGCCGAAGGCCGAGCGCGTGGCAGATGGCGTAGGTGAGTTCGGCTCGATTCAGCGTGTAGAAGTGAAACTCGTGCACGCCGTGCTCGCGCAGCCGCTGCACCTGCTCGATGGCCACATTGGCGGCTATCATGCGGCGCGTCTCCGGATCGTCCTCCAGACCGTCGAAGCGGCGGCGCAGCCATGTCGGCACGGAGGTACCGCAACGTTCGGCGAAGCGCAAAAGCTGCGGAAAGCGCGTGATCGGCAATATGCCGGGAACGATGTCGGCACGGATGCCCGCGGCCGCGCATCGATCGCGGTAGCGCAAGAAAATGTCCGTCTCGAAGAAGAACTGGGTGATGGCGCGGCGCGCACCCGCGTCCACCTTGCGCTTCAAGTTTGCCAACTCGGCATCGATACCGCCGGACTCCGGATGCCCCTCCGGGTAGGCGGCCACCGACATGTCGAACGCGCCCACCGGTCTTAAGCCCGCGACCAGATCCGAGGCGTAGGCGAACCCGGCCGGGTGAGGCCGGTAGCGGCCGTCGGGGTTGAGGGCGGCCGCCGGCGGATCGCCGCGCAGCGCCACCAAGTGCCGCACCCCCTGTTGCCAATAGTCCTGAGCAATTTTCAGCACTTCCGCGCGCGATGCACCGACGCAAGTCAAGTGCGGTGCCACCGTAAGGTTCGTCTCGCGCAGGATTCGCAGCACGCACTCATGGGTGCGGGTGCGCGTCGATCCATCCGCGCCATAGGTCACCGACACGAAATTCGGCTCCAGAGGCGCGAGGCGCTGCAGCGCTTCCCACAATTGGCGGCCCATGGGCTCGTCGCTGGGCGGAAAGAACTCGAATGACACGGCCACGCTGTCCGACAAAGGCGCACTCCTTTGGATCTGTCATGACAGCATGCAAGCGCCTGGGTTATGATTCAAACTCATTATCCTCATACTGGGAATGAATCCGGCTCATGTCGTCCACCGCCCTGGAACTTCGGCACCTGGAGACCCTATTGGCGCTTGCCGAGTGCGGCAGTCTGTCGAAAGCGGCCGCCCGGCTGTTCCTCACCCAATCCGCGTTATCGCATCAGTTGAAGGCGCTCGAAAGCCACTACGGCGCGGCCGTGGTGGAGAAGAACGTTCGCCCGCTGCGCTTCACGGCCATCGGGCAGCGCCTGCTCGCCCTGGCGCGAGTCGTACTGCCGCAGGTGGCCGAGGCGGGTCGGGATGTCGCGCGGCTCGCGCAGGGTCATGCCGGACCCTTACGAGTGGCCGTGCAATGCCACAACTGCTTCGACTGGCTGATGCCGGCCATGGACGCGTATCGATCGCTCTGGCCGGAGGTGGAGCTGGACATCATCTCCGGATTCGTCGTCGATCCACTACCGCTGCTCGATCGCGGTGAGGCCGAACTCGCGGTCATCCACGATCCGCAGGAGGCCCATCCGAATGTGGTCTTCAGCCCGCTGTTTCGCTATGAAAGCGTCGCGCTGATGAGCCCACGGCACCGTTTGGCAGCCAAGCCTTGGCTCGCGGCTGAGGATTTCGCCGATGAAACACTCATCACTTATCCGGTGCCGGACGAAATGTTGGATGTGATGAAGCACTGCCTGACGCCGGCCGCAGTCAACCCGAAGCGTCGTACGGCGGAATTGACGGTGGCCATTCTGCAGTTGGTGGCGAGCGGCCGCGGCATCGCGGCGCTGCCGTCCTGGACGGTGGGCAATTACATCGAGCGCGGCTACGTGGTGTCACGGCCCATAGGACCCGAGGGGTTGCGTTGCGACCTGTACGCCGCGACCACCAGCGCCGGCGCCGGCGCCTCGTATATAAGAGAATTCATCGCCTTGACCCGCACCCAGAGCCTGACCGAATTGGCAGGGGTATCCGCGCTGTAACGGGCGCGCCCGTGGGGCGGGCGAGCGCGCTCACGGGGTCGCCGATGGCCGGCCCCCCGGCACCCAATCGGGCTTGAACTCCGAGTCCGCGAGCCAGCGTATGGGCGCCAGCATCGATTGGATGGACTCGGTCATGTGGCCAAAGTCGATGCGCGAGAGTGTGTCGGAAGGTTGGTGATAGTCCGAATGAAGTCCGAAGCTCGACACCGTCTGCGCGATGATTCCGCGGCGGGCCAGGGTGAAATTGTCGGAGCGCGTGAAGAATTTCTCGGCGGGATGCGGATCGCCCACCAGCCTTGCCCCCTGCGCGGCGAGCTTGGGCCCCAGGGTGGTTCGTTCCCACCCCGTCAACCAAAGCGTGTGCGGCGCAATGCCGGGATCCGGCCGTCCGATCATCTCGAACTCCAGATTCGCGACTATCCTGTCCAGCGGCACGACGGGCTTTTCGACGAAGTATCGCGCCCCATAGCCGCCGGCCTCCTCGCTGCCGAACCAGGCGAACACCACGGTGCGCTTCAAGGGATTGCCCTGGGCGAGCGCCTCCGCCAGCGTCAGCACCGCGGTCGATCCTGAGGCATCGTCGTCGGCTCCGTGGTAGATGCGCGGAGGCTCGCCCCGCGCACCCAGATGATCGAGGTGTGCGCTGAGCAGAATGATGTCGTCCTTCTCGCGTGCATCGCCTCCCGGCAGCACTCCCACGGCATTCCAAGTGGACGCGAGGGTCTCGCGGGTCGCGGCCGCCAGGGTGGCCATCGAACCTTCCTCGAGCTGCGAAATCGTCGAGTAGGCATCCTCGGCAAGCATGATCTCTGAAGGCGGGTTTTGGACGGGTCCCGGGGCAGCGGCGACGCCCCCGATCCTGGCTCGTCCGACGGTGACAGTCCGCGAGGACAGCTCGGTCCAATGCGCCCGACGCGCCGGAGTCTCATGCCACAGTATCAAGCCCGCCGACTGTAGCTTCTCGGTGCCCTCCGGGACCGCATCTTTCGGCATTAACAACGCGGCGCCCGGCCTAACCTGAGTGTCGGCGCGGTACTTCTGCAGTGGGCCACGAAAGTTCGCGCCGCTTAAGCGAATCACCAACACCTGCTCGCCGCGAATGGCGGGGCCCGGTTCGACGCGCAGCGCGGGCGAACCCACGACTTCGGTGCGGTCGATTTCCACCGCTTGCACGAAATCCTCGTTGCCCTCGAGGGGCCGCAATCCGCAACGCCTCAGTTGCGCCGCAATGTAGGTGGCCGCGATCCACTCATCCCGGGTGCCGCTACCGCGGCCGTTCATGGCGTCGCTCGCCAAAAACTCCATGTGCGCACGCACGGTCGACTCTGCGATCACATTCGCGGAATCGCGCGCCCCCTTGCCCGCCGCCGCGGCCGCGACGAGTTCCATGGCCGCGGCGCCGAGCAGCGCGGCAGCAACTTTCCACGTTACTTTCATGCCATCCCCAGAATTGTCGTTCGCACGAGTCTGCCAGAACTTTGTCGCCTACTGGCGGCACTAATGAAAATCATTCGCATTGACGGCGGATTCAGACTGCCTGGCGGCCTGTCGCGCTCACTCGCATCGATCCTGAAGTATTATTCGCCCGCGGAGGAATACCTAAGAGGAGCAAGCATGCGAGCGACATTTTTGACCATCGTCTTGTTGATTGCCGCCTGCGCCGAAACGCCCGCCGCCAAGGCGCCGGCCGGAGCGGCGACGGACCACGATCTCGATGCTCAGAGAGTGGCCGAGGCCCTCAAACACGGCTACAAAGTGACGAACACCGAAGGCGAGGTCTTGTACTGCCGTTCCGATTTCGCCACCGCTTCGCGCATTCAGAAGAACACGGTGTGCCTGACCGCGCAGCAACTCGACGATCTGGACCAGCGCAATCAACAGATGCTCGACAGCCCCAATCGGCCGGTCGTCATGCCGGGCAAGAATCCATAGTGGCGCGCGATGCCCGGTGACCTGATAATGAATCCGGCTGCGGAGCAATGTGACGTAGCCGTCATCGGCGGCGGACCGGCGGGCAGCACGGCCGCGGCGCTGCTCGCGCGGCGCGGCTACAAAGTGATCGCGCTGGAGAAAGCGCACCATCCGCGATTTCACATCGGCGAGTCGCTCCTGCCCATGAACCTCCCGGTGTTCGAACGTCTCGGCGTGCTCGATAAGGTGCGTGCGATGGGCGTGTTCAAGCCGGGGGCGGATTTCGAGGCCAACAACGAACGCGGTTACAGCACCTACTCGTTTGCCCGCGCCATCGGCAGCAGCCCGCCCCACGCCTATCAGGTGTGGCGCCAGGATTTCGACAAGATGCTGTACGAGCATTCGCGCGAATGCGGCGCGGATGCGCGCGAAGGCCACGAGGTGACGGCGGTGGACCAGCGAGGTCCTCGCGATTCACGGCTCGACGTGCGCACCGACGAAGGCCGAAGCTATTCCATTCAATCGCGGTTTGTGGTCGACGCCAGCGGCCGGGAGACATTTCTCGCCGCGAAAAAGCGGCTGCGGCGCAAGAACGAGAAGCATCAGAGCGCGGCCATTTTCGGGCATTTTCGCGGCGCCCAACTGCGCCCCGGGGAGGATGCGGGAAACATCAGCATTTACAGCTTCGATCACGGCTGGATGTGGATAATTCCCCTGCCCGACGGAGTGACGAGCGTCGGCGCCGTATGCCGGCCGGATTACTTCAAGCAGCGCAAGGCGCGGGCGCGCGTGGAATTCTTTATCGACACGCTCAAAGCCAGTCCCGGTCTTTGGCGGCGCATCGAATCGGCCGAACTGATCGGCAACGAGGCGCGCGTCACCGGCAATTACTCCTACGATTGCTCGCGAATGGGCGGCCCGGGCTGGATCCTGGTCGGCGACGCCTTCGCCTTTCTCGATCCGGTGTTCTCCTCCGGGGTGTACCTCGCGATGATCAGCGCGGAGGAGGCGGTCGCCATGGTGGACGGTGCGCTGCGCGATCCATCGCGCGAGGCGGGACTGTTGCGCAAGCTGGAGAAACGCCTGCGCACCGGCATCAGCCGATTCTCGTTCTTCGTCTACCGCTTCAACGGACCGGTGATGCGACAGATGTTCCGTACGCCGCGCAATACATGGCGGCTCGAGCAGGGCGTGATTTCGATGCTCGCCGGAGACCTGTTCGACACGCCCAAGGTCCTGTGGCGCCTGCAAGTGTTCAAGCTGGTGTACGCCATCACCGGCCTGCGCGACTTTCGGCGCTGGCGCGCCGAGCACAAGTATCGGATCGCGCAGGCACGCTCGCTGTTCACCGGCGGCAGCACGCCGCAGGACAGCGCCTAGATTCAGGGCGCAGGACGGGCGGCGACGAAGCCGTCGGTGAGTGTGTTCAAAAACGTCACGATGTCCGCGATGTCCGTCTCGCTCAAGCTGGATCGATCGCCCGCTCGCCTTCCAAAGGGAGGCAGGACGTCAACGTTGCCGCGATACACGGCCGGCAAATCGTCGTACTTCATGGTCGCGCCGTCTGCCCCGCGCGAATACCACTTTTGCGGCTGCGTGTCCCGCTCGGCATAGAATCGCACCGCCTCCTCCAGCCGATGGAACACGCCGTTGTGGAAGAATGCGCGGCGGGTCGCCACGTTGCGCAGCGAGGGCGTGCGGAACATGCCGCAGTACTCCCCTTTGTCCTTAAGATCGGTTCGCAGCGGCCCGCATAGCCCGAGATCGAAATAGCGCGGATCCGAATTGGCGGGAATATTCCTGTTGCGCGGAGCCCCAAGGGCGGCGTAGCCGAAGTCCGTGAATTGCGGAAAGGCGCCCTTACGCAGGCCGCTCGGGTGGCAACGCGCGCAATTGCCCTTGGCCGGATCGTTGAAGGCGGCGAGCCCCCGCAATTCACCCTCGCTGAGCGGGGCCTGGTGCCGTAGCCAGGCATCGTACTTGCTGCTGTAGGGATAGAACTCCGCGGGATTTTGTTGAAATGTCTCGAGGGACAGCAGCACCGCCTTGAACGCCAGCGCCCGGTCGCCGAACATCGTGGCGCCGAATGTCTCGCGCAGCCGGCCCGCGTATCGCGCGCGCGCCACTCGGGCAACGATGTCGTCGGCCCCCGCATTGGCCATCTCGAAATCCGAGAGCAGCGGCAGCCGCGCTTGATCATGGGCAGACTGCGCCCGACCGTCCCAGGTTCGGCCGCCGGCGGGACCTTGATCGATGCCGTCATCCTCCTCATCGTCGAAGTAGTGTTCGGTGAACGGCGGGATGTTCTGCGCGTACATGAGCGAGGGCACGGCGCGTACGCCCGGACGCCGCCCGTCGATCCCGCCCGACTGCACCGGTGCATCGTTCGGCGGACCGAAGGCATGCTTCGGGTCATGACAGGTGGCGCAGGCCATTTTGCCGGAGGCCGCTAGGGACGGATCGAAGAACAGCGCGCGGCCGATATCTGTCATGGCCGCAACCGAGGGAATCTTCTCGAAGGAATTGGCGTAGAAGGGCGCGGCTGAGTCGGCGAACGCCGCACAAGAAACTCCGACCAAACTGACCCAGGCTACCGCGGCGCCCACGCGCGCTCGGCCGTCCGAGTCACGCATTGTCGCCGGGTACTTCGCTCTCGCCAACGCGATCCGCCGTCCGGCGAAGATGCGCCGCAATCCGCCGCAGGAGGGGATTTCTCGCCTCCGCCTCGGCGTTGAAATCCAGCATGTCCTGCAAATCCTGCAAATATACCACCCAAGTTCGGAGGCTTCAGTGCACCGAGCTGCCGCGGTCGGCCGCCGCTTGCGGATTGAACAAATGCGAGATATCCACGGCGTCGAATACATAGGCGCGATTGCAGAAGTCGCAATGCACTTCGACCTCCCCTCGTTCGGCGAGCACCGAGCGGCTCTCCGCCTCGCCCAGACTCTGCAGCATGCTGCCGACCCGCTCGCGAGAGCATCGGCATCGAAAGAACACCGGCGCCGGCTCGAACAGCCGCACATCGTCCTCGTTGAACAGCCGGCGAAGAATCTCCACATCGGAGAGCGAGCGCATCTCCTCCGCGGTGAGCGTCTCGCCGATGAGCTGCACGCGCCGCCATGCGTCCGCCAC
>JBARBX010000532.1:0-7716 GCA_049793535.1 Steroidobacteraceae bacterium
ACCTGCATGACAGCGGCTATGACGTGGTGGTCGGCGTGCGCAAAGGCGATAGCTGGAACAAGGCCAAGAAGGACGGACTCAAGGTGATGGAGCCGGCGGCAGCCGTCAAGGGCGCGCAATTGTTGTCGATGCTGGTGCCCGATCTCACGCAGAAATCCCTGTATGCCGAGTTGAAGGGCGTCATCGAAAAGGGCGCGACGCTGTTGTTCGCCCACGGCTTCAATATTCACTTTGGGCAAATCAAGCCGCGCAAGGATCTGGACGTGGTGTTGATCGCGCCCAAAGGACCCGGCGATTTGGTGCGGCGGCAATTCCAGCAGGGCCGCGGCGTACCCTGCTTGATTGCGGTGGCGCAGAACCCGTCGCGACATGCCAAGGCCAAGGCCCTGGCCTACGCGGACGGCATCGGCGGCACTCGCGGCGGCGTGCTCGAAACCACTTTCGCCGAAGAGACCGAGACGGATCTGTTCGGGGAGCAGGCGGTGCTGTGCGGCGGCGCGACCGAACTGGTGGTCAAGGGCTACGAGACCTTGGTCGAAGCCGGCTACCAGCCCGCCGTCGCCTACTACGAGTGCCTGCACGAATTGAAATTGATCGTGGATTTGCTGCACGAGGGCGGCATCACGAAGATGCACCGCTTCATCAGCGAGACCGCCAAGTACGGCGATCTGACCCGTGGGCCGCGCATCGTCAACAAGGCGACCAAGAAAGAGATGCGCAAGATTCTGTCGGAGATCCAGCAGGGAAAATTCGCGCGTCAATGGATCGCGGAGAACAAGGGCGGCCGCCGCAAGTACTCCAAGCTGCTGAAGGCCGATCTCGCGCACTCCATCGAGAAGGTGGGCGCTCAACTGCGCGCGCGCATGCCCTGGCTGGAATCCGGGCGAGCCTGACGCGGACCGATGGGCACGCTGTTCGACAAGGTCTGGGCGGCGCACGAGGTCGTCGCGGAAACGGCGGACACGCCTGCGGTGCTGTATATCGACTTGCACCTCATTCACGAGGTCACGTCGCCGCAGGCATTCAGCGTGCTGAAAAGCCTGGGGCTGCCGGTGCGCCGTCCGGAGCGCACCCTCGCGACCATGGATCATTCCATACCGACCAGCACCGACCAGGTGTTCGGCAAGGTGCCGATCAAGGTGGATGCGGCCGCGAGGCAGGTGCAGAAGCTCGAGCAAAACGCGGCTGAATTCGGGGTCGAGCTGTTCGGCATGCGCGATACGCGGCGCGGCATCGTGCACGTCATCAGCCCGGAGCTCGGCGCGACCCAGCCCGGCATGACCATCGTCTGCGGCGACAGCCACACCAGCACCCATGGCGCGTTCGGTGCGCTGGCTTTCGGCATCGGCACCACCGAGGTGGGGCATGTGTTCGCGACCCAAGCCTTGCTGCAGCGCAAAGCGAAATCCTTTGCCGTGAATATCGAGGGCCGGCTGCGCAAGGGGGTGACCGCCAAGGACTTGATCCTCGCCGTCATCGACAAAATCGGGGTATCCGGCGGCACCGGCCATGTCCTCGAATATCGGGGATCGGCCATTCGTGCGCTGTCCATGGACGAGCGGATGACAGTGTGCAACATGTCGATCGAAGCCGGAGCGCGTGCCGGGATGGTGGCGCCGGACGAGACGACATTCGCCTACCTCGAGGGCAAGCCGCGCGCGCCGCGCGGCGCAGAGTGGGATGAAGCGGTGGTGCGCTGGCGGAGCTTCGCCGGCGATGCGGATGCCCGATTCGACACCTCGGTGGATATCGACGCCGCACTGCTCGAACCGATGATTACCTATGGCACCAATCCCGGCATGGTGCTGCCCATCGGCGGGGCCATTCCCAACCGGGCGGGCGATGAGGCCTTTGACAAGGCGCTCAGGTACATGGGATTTCACAGCGGCGAGGCCATGCTCGGCAAGCCGGTGAACGTCGTGTTCATCGGTAGCTGCACCAACGGACGCCTGGAAGATTTGGCAAAGGCCGCGCAAATACTCAAGGACCGGAAGGTCGCTCCCGGCGTGCGGCTGCTCATCGTGCCGGGCTCGCAGGAGGTCAAGCGTGCTGCCGAGGCGGCCGGCTACGCCGACACATTCAAGGCGGCGGGCGCGGATTGGCGGGAATCCGGCTGCTCGATGTGCCTGGGGATGAACGGCGACACGGTCGCCGTCGGCGAGTATTCGGTCAGCACCAGCAATCGGAATTTCGAGGGCCGCCAAGGAGTCGGCGCGCGAACCCTGCTGGCGAGCCCGTATACCGCGGCGGCGAGCGCGGTTCGCGGGCTCGTCACCGACCCGCGGGAGCTATTGTAGTGCAGCCCGTGGCTCGCGTTCGGTCCAAGACCGTGGTGATCCCGTCGAGCAATATCGACACGGATCAAATCATTCCGGCCAGGTTTCTCACCACGACGACCAAAGCCGGCTTAGGGTCGCGTTTGTTCGCCGATTGGCGCTACAAGGCCGACGGCTCGCCGGATCCGGCATTTGCTCTCAACACAGCCGAAGCACACGGCGCGCAGGTGTTGGTCGCCGGCCGCAACTTCGGCTGCGGCTCCTCGCGCGAGCACGCGCCCTGGGCGCTGCTCGACTTCGGCTTTCGCGCCGTTATCAGCACCGAAATCGCGGATATCTTCCGCGGCAATTCCTTGAAAAACGGTCTGCTGCCGATCACGGTCGATGAAAGCGTCTCGCAGTGGCTGCTGGATCATCCGGGCGCACTGGTCGACATCGACATCGAGTCGGCTCGACTGACGCTGCCGACCGGGGTCTCCGTCGCCTTCCCCCTGGAGGCGTTCGCGCGGCATTGTCTGTTGAACGGCATCGACGAGCTCGGCTACCTGCGCAGCCGCTTGGGCGACATCGAGCGCTACGAAGCCGCGGTCCGGTGAAGGCACTGATCGCGGTTCTCGCCGGCGACGGCATCGGCGCCGAGGTTACGGATGAGGCCGTGCGCACGCTCGAGCGGGTGGCGGCGCGCTTCGGACACGCCTTTGGCTTCGAGAAGGCGCCGATCGGCGGTGCCGCCATCGATGCGACGGGTGAAGCACTGCCGGGCGCGACGCTGGCTTTGAGCAGGCGCGCCGATGCGATTCTGCTGGGAGCGGTGGGCGGCCCGAAATGGTCCTCTCCCGGCGCCGCGGTGCGGCCCGAACAGGGTCTGCTGCAGTTGCGCAAGGCGCTCGGGCTGTTCGCCAATTTACGCCCGGTCAAACCGCACCCGGCGGTGTTGCACGCCTCGCCCATCAAGCCCGAGTACTTGACCGGCGTGGACATCATGGTCGTCCGCGAACTGACGGGCGGCATCTACTTCGGCGACAAGTCGCGCACGGCGACCGAGGCCGTCGATGTCTGCCGCTACTCGGTGGAGGAAATCGAGCGCGTCGTGCGTCTCGCGGCGCGCCTGGCGCTCGGCCGCCGCAACAAGCTCACGTCGATCGACAAGGCCAATGTGCTCGAAACCTCGCGGCTGTGGCGCAGCGTGGTCGAGCGGATCATGCCCGCCGAATTTCCGGGCGTAACCTTCGAGCACATGCTGGTGGATTCAGCCGCCATGCATCTTCTGAAGCGGCCGCGGGACTTCGATGTGATCGTGACGGAAAACATGTTCGGCGACATTCTCACCGACGAAGCCTCGATGCTCGCCGGCTCGATGGGACTGCTGCCGTCGGCGTCGCTGGGCGCGCAGGTGCGCGGCGGACTATTCGAGCCCATCCATGGCTCGGCGCCGGATATCGCCGGCCGCGGCATCGCCAACCCTTACGCCGCGATATTGAGCGCCGCGCTGCTGCTGCGGTACTCGCTGCATCTGGAAACGGAGGCACGCAGCGTCGAAGCAGCCGTATCGAGGGCCGTCGACGCCGGGCACCTGCCGGCGGATCTCGCCGCCGGCGGCGCCGGGATTACGACGCGTGCCGCCGGAGATGCGGTGCTGGCTGGACTTTAGCGGCGCGTTCGAGGCCCGCAGCAAGGTCCGCGACCAGGTCCGCGGGATCTTCGATTCCCACCGAGACCCGCAAAAGCCCCGCGCCTATACCTGCGCGCAATCGAGCCGCCTCCTCCATGCCGGCATGGGTCATGGTCGCCGGATGCGAGATCAGGCTCTCCACCCCGCCGAGCGACTCGGCCAGCGTGAAGCACTGCAGTCCGGTGAGGAACGCCTCGACCGCGGGTTCGCCCCCGGAGAGTTCGAAGCTCAGCATGGCGCCGAATCCGCTCTGCTGGCGCCGCGCGATCTCATGGCCGGGATGATCGGGCAAGCCGGGGTAGTACACACGCCGTACCTCGGGATGGGCGGCCAGTAGGTGCACCACGGCGGCCGTATTCTCGGCGTGAACCCGCATGCGGGAGTGCAGCGTGCGCACGCCGCGCAGCGTCAGGAAACTGTCGAAGGGCGCGCCGGTGACGCCGATGGCGTTTGCCCACCATGCCAGATTGTCGTGCAGCTCCGAGGTTGCCGAGATGACCGCGCCTCCCACCACGTCGCTGTGGCCGTTCAGGTACTTGGTGGTGGAATGCATGACCATGTCGGCGCCGAGTTCGAGCGGCCGCTGCCATATCGGCGAGAGGAAGGTATTGTCGGCCACGGCCAGCGCTTGGTGCGCGTGCGCTGCCCGGGAAATTGCGCGGATGTCCACCACGCGCAGCAGCGGATTGCTCGGCGTCTCGATCCACACCAGATGCGCCCCCTTCTCGAGAGCGGCCGCGAGCGCGGCCGCATCGCCCTGATCGACGAATTCGACCGCGAGATTTCCCTGCGCACGCAGTGCCGCGAGCAGCCGGTAGGTGCCGCCGTAGCAATCGTAGGGCGCGATGACTCGCGCGCCGTTCGGCAAGGTCGCGAGTATCAAGGTGATGGCCGACAGCCCGGTGCAGGTCACCACCGCGCCGGCGCCGCCTTCGAGATCCGCCAGCGCGCCGGCCAATTGATCGCGGGTCGGATTTCCGGAACGCGTGTAATCGTACTTGCGCGGCTTACCGTACTTCTCGAACGCAAAATTCGTCGACAGATAGATCGGCGGCACGACCGAGCCGTGCTGCGCATCCGACTCGAGCCCCGCGCGTACCGATCGCGTCGCTATGCTCTTCTTTGAGGGGGGGCTACTGCTCATGTCCACTGCTCCGCAAGGGTCGATTTGATGATGGGGATCAGCGCGGCGCCTTCCTTCAGGAAGGCGTCGTGCCCGTAAATGGAATTGATTTCGATGAGTTGACGCGGACCGTTGAGGCGCGCGGACAGGGCCTGCATGTCGCCGAACGGCACCAATTGGTCCTCGCGCACCGCGATCAAGGTCGCCGGGGTTTGCACCCGCGTCGCATCCACCTGATGCAGGTCGATCGATTCGCTCAAGACCAGGAACGACTCGGCGCGATACTTTTGCACATAGTCGTCGCCGCGCGCGAACAGGTAGTCCTCGATGGCGAATCGAAAGCGATCTTCGGTGCGCACGGGCGCGGTGCCGAAGCGCAGTTGGAACTCCACGCCGCTGCGGTAAGTGGCCATGGCCAGCGCGCGCGCCAGCTTGAGCCCCGACGCGCCGTCGCCGCGCGCGATGGCCTCGCGTACGATCTGCCGCTGCACGCTGCGCCAGGCGGTCGACAGCACTTGGGACTTGTCGGCGGCGCTCAGCACCACGATGTGCTTGACCAACTCGGCGTAGCGCTCCGCGAAACAGAGCGCCACCATCCCGCCGTACGAAGCACCGACGATGGCGTGCAGGGGCTTCAATTGCAGGTGCCGGACCACGGCGCACAGGGCGTCGGCCTGGTCGTAGGAACTCAAGGGTGGAAACTTGCCGCCGGTTTGCGGTGTGGAGCTCGCGCCGCGGCCGCCGAAATAATCCATTCCCAGGACCCGGTAGATCCGGGTATCGACACCCAACCCGGGACCCACGATTTCCGGCCACCAGCCGTCGCCGTCGACGCTCGACACCACACGGTGGGCGGAAATGCCGCCGAGGACGGCGATCACCGGCGCATCCTCGGGGCCCACAATACGGAAAGCCACCCGCGCATCCGGCAAAACGTCGCCGTAATGCAGTGCGTGAGGCGGGGGCAGCCGCAAAATGTCGTCGATTTGGTCTGAAGATTTTCCGGCCACGTTACGCTCGCTCCATAGGTTTACATAACCCCTGCAGCGCCAGCGCTCGTAGCCCATTGCAGCGAGCGAAACTCGCGCAATCGACGGCCCATCTACCGGAATCGGGCATCGGCCCGGCTCCGCAGGAGTTGGCACCGTTCCGGCCGGTTCCTTCGGAACCCGCGGTGGTTGCCCCGGCTTCTAAGGGCCTTTCCCTCAGCCGGTCTAGATAAGCTGCGGGAATTCTAGGCAGGCGACGCTCCTGCGTCAAGGAATTTTGGGCAGCGGCGGCGCTTGCGTGCGCGCCGGCAATGTATTAATGTACTAGCGCATTAATACATTGATATAGCCGGCACGGCACCGTCCACATGAAAACCAACCGCCCCGTCACCCAGCGCCAGGAACAGCAGCACGAACGCGCCTTGTGTACCGCCATATTGGCGTTGCGCAGCGTCGAGGAGTGCCGGAGCTTCTTCCGCGACCTGTGCACGCCGGCGGAATTGCAGGCGATGGCGGATCGTTGGGCCGTGGTCGAGCTGCTGGAGCGCGGCCTGCCCTATCGCGAAATCCACCGACAGACGGGGGTCAGCGTCACCACCGTGGGCCGCGTCGCCCGCTATCTGACGTCGGGCAACGGCGGCTACCGCGCCGTGACCGAGAGGTTGAAGCTCGATGGCTGAGGCGTCCCCGAATCATCGCTTGAAGATCGCCGTACAAAAGAGCGGCCGGCTCACCGACAGCTCGCTCGACCTCTTGTCGCGCTGCGGCCTCAAGTACAGCCGCGGCAAGGATCAGCTCATGTGCTACGGCGAGAACATGCCGCTCGACGTGCTGTTCGTGCGCGACGACGACATTCCGGATCTCGTGCAGGAGGATGTCTGCGATCTGGGTCTCGTGGGACTCAACGTGGTCGAGGAGAAGCGCCTGTCGTTCGCGGCGCGCGGTCTCGAAGGTCTGTTCGAGACAGTGCAGCTCCTGGACTTCGGGCGCTGCAAGCTGTGCATCGCGGTGCCCGACGGCTTCGACTATCGCGGCGCCGCGTCCCTGCAGGGCAAGCGCATCGCCACCACCTATCCGTACATTCTGGGGCGCTTCCTCGCGGATCGGGGCATCGCCGCCGAGGTCGTGGTGCTCTCCGGCTCCGTGGAAATCGCGCCGCGGCTGGGGCGCGCGGACTTGATCTGCGATCTGGTGTCCACCGGCTCGACGCTCGCGGCGAATCATTTGCGCCAGGCCGAAACGGTGCTCGACAGCCAGGCCGTGCTGATCCGCACGCCGGTGCCGATCGCGCAGGAGAAAAGGGAATGGACCCGCCGCCTGCTGATGCGCATCGACGGCGTGGAGCAGGTCAAGGGCAGCAAGTACATCATGCTGCACGCGCCGCGCGCGGCGCTGCCCGCCATCGCGAAACTATTGCCGGGCAGCGAGGCACCGACGGTCATTCCTCTCGAAGGCCGGGGAGACCGGGTGGCGGTGCACGCGGTATGCCGGGAAAGCGTGTTTTGGGAAACGCTGGAAGAACTCAAGGGCGCGGGCGCGACCTCGGTGCTGGTTCTACCGGTCGAGAAAATGCTGCCCTAGGGCGGTCGATCGCGCATGCGAATACTCGAGTGGAACTCCCTGACCGGCGCGCAGCGCGAAGAGGCTGTGCGGCGC
>JBARBX010000533.1:0-2304 GCA_049793535.1 Steroidobacteraceae bacterium
GCCCCGAATGAGCTTGCCCGCCAGCGGCACCCGCAGCAGGAACCGGTCGAATCTCAAACGCGCCTCAGGGGCCTTGAGCCAGCGTAGGAAGCCCCAAATGGCCGCCGCGAGCCCGATCAGGGCGTAGACCCAGTAGTGGCGGACGAGGTCGCTCATGCCGATCAGGACTCGAGTCGCGATCGGCAGCTCCTGGTGTCCGGATTCGAACACCGCAACCACCTGCGGGACCACGTACGCCAGCAGGAAGGACACGATGGCGAAGGAGAGCACCATCAGCACGATGGGATAGACCAGCGCGTTGCTGACCTGCTGGCCCATGACCTGGCGCGATTCGGTGTAATCCGACAGCCGCTCGAGGACCGAGTCGAGTTTGCCGGATTGTTCGCCGGCGGACACCGTCGCACGATAGATTTCAGGAAACGCCTGCGGAAAATCCCGCAGGCCGTCGGCCAGGGGATGGCCCTCGACGACTTTGCTGCGTACGCCCAAGATGATGCGCTGGACGCGAGGCTTTTCGGTTTGTTCGGCGACCGCAGCCAAGGTTTCTTCGAGCGGCAGGCCGGAACGCAGCAAAGTGGCGAGCTGGCGCGTCAGCAGGGCCAGATCCAAGGTCGAAAGACCACGGCGCCAAAGCCGGCGCGCGCTGCCCTTTTTCTGCTCGCGCTGCGCCGTTTCCATGATTTCCACCGGCAGCAGTTGCTTGTCGCGCAGTAGCTGGCGCACGTGCTTGGGCGTATCGCCCTCGATCAGCCCCTTGCGCTCCTTCCCTTGGGCATCGAGAGCGATGTACTCGAACGCGCCCATCGCCGGCTAGTCCTCACGGGTGACGCGCAGCACTTCTTCGAGCGTCGTTTCGCCGGCCATCACCTTTCTGCGGCCGTCGTCGCGGATGCCCGGGCTCGCCGAGCGGGCATAGCGCTCCAAGTCCTGCTCCGAGGAGCCGTCGTGAATCATGGTCCGCATGTGATCGTCGACGGCGATGAGCTCGTAGATTCCGGTCCGCCCGCGGTAGCCGCTGCCTGGTTCGTTGCTCGGCCGGTACAGCTCGACCGGATCGCCCTGGGGATCGAGATTCAGCAGGCGGCGTTCATACTCGCCGGCGACGAACGGCTCCCGCGTTTCCGGATTGAGCACACGCACCAGCCGCTGCGCGAGCACCCCGATCAAGCTCGAGGACAGCAGGAACGGTTCGATCCCCATATCGCGCAAGCGCGTCACCGCGCCCACCGCGGTGTTGGTGTGCAGGGTGGAGAGCACCAAATGTCCGGTCAAACTCGCCTGCACGGCGATTTGGGCGGTCTCCAGATCGCGAATTTCGCCCACCATCACCACGTCGGGATCCTGTCTCAAGATGGCGCGCAGGCCGCGCGCGAATGTCATTTCGACCTTGGTGTTCACCTGAGTCTGGCCGATGCCGTCGATGTAGTACTCGATGGGATCTTCCACCGTCATCACGTTGCGAGTGTTGTCGTTGATACGTTCCAGGGCGGCGTACAGCGTCGTCGTCTTGCCGGATCCGGTGGGTCCGGTCACCAGGATGATGCCGTGCGGCTTGTGGATGATCTCGTCCATCGTCTCCTGGGTACGCGGGTCCATTCCCAGCGAGGTGAGTTCGATGCGCCCGGCCTGTTTGTCCAGGAGGCGCAGCACCACCCGCTCACCGTGTCCCGAGGGCAGGGTGGAGACGCGTACATCGACGGCGCGGCCGGCGATACGCAATGAAATACGGCCGTCCTGCGGCAGGCGCCGTTCGGCGATGTCGAGCTTGGACATGACTTTGATGCGCGACACCACCAGCGGCGCCACGGCGCGCTTGGTTTGCAGCACCTCGCGCAGCACCCCGTCGACCCGGAATCGGATGACCAGGCGATTCTCGTAGGGTTCGATGTGGATATCCGAGGCGTTTTCCTTGACCGCCTGGGTGAGCAGGGCATTGATCAAGCGGATGATGGGCGCTTCATCATCGCTCTCCAGCAGGTCGGAGGACTCCGGGATGTCCTCGGCCAGATGCGCGAGGTCGGTATTGTCGTCCAGGCCTTCGAGCATCTGCATGGCCGCGCCGGACCCTGCCTCGTAGGCGATGCGCAGCATGGAATCGAAGGATTCGACCGAGACGCGTTCGAGCTTCAAGGGAACGCCGACGAAGCGGCGCACTTCCGCCAAACTTTGCGGGGTGACACCCGGCCGGCACACGGTGTCCGCCACGCCGTCGGCGATTCCACGAACCAAGACTCCGTGACGCTTCGCGAACGGAAACGACAGCTTCCGGTCGCCTGGGTCCTTGAGTTCGGCGCTCATGGAGTG
>JBARBX010000534.1:0-5448 GCA_049793535.1 Steroidobacteraceae bacterium
GTGTTTGACTCGCTTTCATCCGCGATCAAGAAGAGTCTGCGCAGTCACGGCTTGTTTACGTTGCCTGGACTTCTGAAGATGAAAGTCGTGAAGAAACCGGCTACGAAGGCGCGCGAAGGCATCAATCCTTTCAACGGGGAAAAGATGATGTTCAAAGCGAAACCGGCGAGCAAGAAAGTGCGCATCGCTGCGCTCAAGACGCTCAAGGAATTCGTGAACTGATATGTATGCATTCGGGGCGGCTGTATTCAGCCGCTCCGAATGGCATCGACGACGGCGTCCTGCAACTCTCGCAGGCGCCCATGAAAGAAGTGGCCCACGCCCGGCAGTACCACCAACCGTGGCCTTGGGCTCAAGGCTTCCGCCCAACCGACGACCGCGCCGGGATCCACAACATCGTCCGCGTCTCCCTGGACGATGAGCCACGGACACGGTGGAGCGGCGAGCCCGGAGACGTCGAAGAGCCCGATCGCCGGCGCAACGGTAATCAAGTGACGCGGCGTGCGCTTCTGCGCCAGGCGCAACGCGACGTAGCCGCCGAAGGAAAATCCGCCGATCACCAATGAACGGCCGGGCCAGCGGCGTGCTCCGAAGGCGGCAACCGCGTCCGCATCCGCCGTTTCACCCACTCCTTCATCGAATGTCCCGGCGCTCGCGCCCACACCGCGGAAATTGAAGCGCAGGGTCGGAATGCCGGTTTGGCGCAAGCCCCGCGCCACTGTCGTCACCACCTTGTTGTCCATGGCGCCGCCCATCAAGGGATGCGGATGGCAGACTATCGCGTAGCTTGGGCTGGCAGCGCCCGTGTCCTCGACGACCGCCTCCAAGGCGCCTGCCGGCCCCTCGATGGAGAGGTGCTCCTTGATCTCATTCAATGGCGACGAGATCGATGTCGAACACCAGGGCGGCGCCCGGCGGAATCACGCCGCCGGCCCCGCTATCGCCGTAGGCCAAGTCCGCGGGAATAATCAGCCGGCGGCTCCCGCCGACCTTCATACCGGCCACGCCCTGATCCCAGCCCTTGATGACATTGCCCGCGCCCAGCGGGAAACGAAAGGGCTGCCCCTGGGTCCGCGAGCTGTCGAATTGTTTGCCCTTGTTGTCCTTGGCGCTGGCCTCGTACAACCAGCCGGTGTATTGCACGACCGCAATCTTGCCGGGAGCGATGCTCTCCCCCGCGCCGGCTTTGAGATCGATGGATTGCATTGAAGTGACCGGGCTAGGGGCTGGTGCGGCGGGCTTGCCGCCGCAGGCCGACAACAAACCGATGAGCAAGGCTAGGCTAAGTTTCGGCAAATGACGATGGCGAGGCATACGCGTCATCTTAGTTGATTTTACAGTGGCCGTGGATCGCGGCGCGGGTAGTTCGCCGTCCGCTGTCAAATTCTCGATCCTTGGATCTTCAGGGTGGCGCCCAGGCTGAGCACCGCCGCCGCGCAACAGATTAACGTAATCTCGGCGCCCGCCGCGACCGCGGCGCCAATCGCGCCGATACCGACGACGCCCGCCACGAGCAGACCTATTTCGGCGGCCACCCCGACGAAACACAGCCGCAGGGCGCCCATGAGGTCGTCGAGCTCGTCGATCGCTTGCAGCATCCACTCCATACGACTCGAGTCTAGGCGTGCCTTGGCGCCGCCACCGTGAGTAGGATCACACCCTTGCTATGGTGCCTCCCGCTGCGTACGCTTGAGTTCACATGCAGCGAATTCTCGTCCTGAATCCGAAGGGTGGTTCGGGTAAAACGACGATAGCCACGAATCTCGCGAGTTATTTTGCGAGCCAGGGGGATCGTCCGCTGTTGTCGGACAATGATCCCCAGGGCTCGAGCACCCGCTGGCTCAAGAAACGCACGCCGGAACGTCCGTTCATCCATGGGGTGGCCGCTTTCGAACGCAATACCCGCATGACTCGCGCCTGGCAGATGCGCATCCCGCCCGACGCCGCGCACGTCGTGGTCGATACTCCGGCTGCGATTCCGGCGCACGAGATGCCCGACATCACCAAAAGCGCCGATGCCATCATCGTGCCCGTCCTGCCCTCCGACATCGATATTCACGCCTGCTCGAAGTGCATCGCGGACTTGCTGCTGATCGCCAAGGTGAGCCGCGAGGAGAATCGCATCGGCGTGGTTGCCAATCGCGTCAGGCGCAATACGGTGATCTACCAATCGCTCATGCGGTTTCTGGAGAGTTTGCACATCCCCGTCATCGCCACCCTGCGCGATTCGCAGAATTATGTGCGGGCTGCCGAGCAGGGCGTGGGATTGTACGAAATGAAACGCAACTTGGTGGATCAGGACATTGCCGACTGGCAACCGATGCTGGCGTGGCTGCGAGAGAAGGAAGGTTTGCGGCGACCGGCCGAAGGGGTCGCTCCACTGCCCGTCACCGCTTAAGCTGGTCCGCGCGCGGCGCACTCGGCGTTATTTTTTCTCTTCCCAGGAACCGCGAATCTTTTCCGCCCAGTTCTTGTAGCTGTGCCAATTGTAGAGGTTGGTGGTGATGGCGCCGTGCCGGCCGCCGGTCTTGTAAATCTCTCGCTGCGCGGCACCCGGCTTGAGCGCACCCGGCTCCGCGCGGGGGGCCCGGCGGTCCACTCCGTTGTATCGAGATTGATTCTTGAATTCGCTCATCACTGGTGCCTTTTGTCGATGGTGGTGACAGTAAGTGCCGTGCACCTCGTATGGCAGGAACTGTGTCACAGGGGGTGGGACCCTGTCGTCGCCGTGCGACGAGCATGCGATGCGCATCTCACCGTCCGTCACGGTAAGTTAAATCGCCGAAAATGGCCGCCTCACCAGGCGTCGAAGAGCGGCTTAAGTTCCTGCAGCGAGCGCGCCAGCGCCGCGGGCAAAAGCGTCGCGTAGGCGTCCAGCAGGGCGATTGCGTTGCGCGCAGGATCGGTCCGCGCTGCCGCACCCAGCCGGCGCGACATGCCTCGGTTCACGACGTGAAGATTCTCATAAAGCTCTTCCAGCGCGGCGAAGCCGTCGGCGTTGACTCCGCCCGTCAGTTCACGCGCCAGCAGGTACATGCTGGTGCTGCGGTACACCGTCTCAGCCTCGCTGGAGAAAGGCAGGTGAAATCGCGCCATGGGACGAAAGCGGTCGGTCCACGGGCAGCCGGCGGTCGCCATGATCAAACCCAGCACCGAACTCATGGCCGTTTGTACCGTGGTTTCGGCATAGATGGTGCGCTCCGCCTGCGTAACCGTCACGCCCACCGTATCGAACGAGACCAGCGCCTTGAGCGGTTCGATGGCCCCGGCCATTTGCAACGCCGCCGGGCAGTGCGGGTGCTCCGCCGCGTTGAGCGGGCAATTGGCGCACTGGTTGAATTTCAACTCCGTCCAAAACGGCGGCTCATCCGGCGCCGCGTTGGAGAGGCGGAAATCCTCGGCGCCGAAGCTGAAGTCCAGCGATTTCTGCGATCCGTCGGGCAAATCGAAGCGGTAGCGGATGCGCTGGGGCAGGGTCATGCCACGAGCCGGTAGCAGGGCGTGTATTCGGCGCCCGTGAATTTCATCCGGCCCTGCGCGACGAACGAGCGCAACAGGCGATCCAGAGGCTCCATGATCGACGGCTCGCCGGCGAGTTCGAACGGCCCATGGCGTTCGATCGCGGTGATGCCGTATTCCTTGATGTTGCCGGCCACGATCCCGGAAAACGCGCGCCGTAGATTCGCGGCGCGCTCATGAGTCGCCTGATCGCGCGACAACCGCAGGCCGCGCATCGATTCATGCGTGACGTCAAAGGGCCGCTGGAAATCCAGAGGAATCTTCAGCAACCAGTTGAAACCGTACGAATCGCTCGCCTGCCGCCGGTAGTCGCGAACCACGCCGAGGCCCTGCACCATCGCCCGTGCGACGGCGGCGGGGTCGTCGACGATGATTTGGTAGCGGACTTGCGCGGCGGGTCCCAAGGTCGACCCGATGAAGCGGTGGATCTGGTCGAAGTATTCGGCGCTGTCCGCCGGGCCCGTGAATACCACGGGGAAAGGCAGATCGCGATTGGCCGGATCGAGCAGGATGCCGAGCAGGTACAGAATCTCTTCCGCTGTGCCGGCGCCGCCGGGGAAAATCACGATGCCGTGACCCAGGCGGACGAAGGCCTCCAGTCGTTTCTCGATGTCCGGCATGATCACAAGCTGGCTCACGATGGGATTGGGCGGTTCGGCGGCGATGATGCCGGGTTCCGTGATCCCCAAATACCGGCCGTCGACGATGCGCTGTTTCGAGTGTCCGATGGTCGCGCCTTTCATGGGGCCCTTCATCGCCCCCGGCCCGCAACCCGTGCACACGTCCAAGCCGCGAAGTCCCAGCTCGTAGCCGACCTTCTTGGTGTAGTCGTATTCAATCCGGCGAATCGAGTGGCCGCCCCAGCACACGACCAGATTGGGCCGGGTCTGCAATTCCAGGACTCTGGCGTTGCGCAAGATGTGGAAGACCGCGTTGGTGATGCTGGGAGAAGAGGCCAGATCGAAGCGGCCGCTTTCCATGATCTCGTTCGAAATGAACACGACGTCGCGCAACACCGCGAACAAATGCTCCTTCAATCCTCTGATCATCACGCCGTCGACGAAGGCCGCCGCCGGCGCGTTCTTGATTTCGAGCTTGATGCCCCAGGCCTGGCGCACGATCCGCAGATCGAAGTCCCGGTATTTCTCGAAGATCAACCGCGAATCGTCGATGTCGCTGCCCGAATTGAGAACGGCGAGAGCGCACTGGCGGAACAGGGGATACAGGCCCCCCTGGCCCGAATCGAGCAGCTTGGCGATTTCCTGCTGCGACAGGTTCTCCATGCTGCCCTTGGGCGCAACCCGGGCGTCGACCATGTCCGACGATAAAATCGTGGTTTCCAAGGAGGCTTCTAGGGATCGATTTCGATCGGTATGTTGTCTTGGGTGCGCATCCACACTTCCACCATGTCCGAATTGGACAGGGCGATGCAGCCATCCGTCCAGTCGGTCGATTCGTAGTAGGACGCCGGATGCTTGGGCTGGTTGGGGAAGCCGTGAATCATGATCGAGCCCCCGGGCGCCCAGCGGTTCTTGCGCGCGCGCAGCTCGTCCTCCTTGTTCGGATAGGACACTTGAATGGCCAGGAAGTATTCACTGCGGGTATTGCGCCGCGCCAGGACGTAATTCCCCTCCGGCGTCCGAAAATCGTGTTCGCGCTCTTTTTGCCCGGTCGGACTCAAGCCGAGCTGGACCTTGTATTCGCCGAGCAGCCGGGTGCCGTCGTACAAATACAGCTTGTGTTCGTGTTTGTGGACGACAACCCGGGTCGCGGCCGCTATTTCTTCGGCCGAGGCCCCCTGAAGCGGTGCCGCCGCACCGCCCGCAAGCGCCAGGGCCACCCATAGATATTTCGCCGTACGGCGACCGATTCGATCTCTCATCCGCAAAATTATAGCGTGTACCCGGTGCGACATAATCGGCTATAGCT
>JBARBX010000535.1:0-3383 GCA_049793535.1 Steroidobacteraceae bacterium
TCTGCTGGTGCCGGCACCCGGTCCGCCGGACCCGGTGACGGGGTTGCCAACGACCATCATGGTGCCGGTGTCGCTGGCACCGCCGATGGTCGCAGGCAGCGCGAGCGCTTCGGCGGTGAAATTTTTGGCGATATTCGACCCTAATTATCAGGACCCCAATGCCGGTCAACCGGGTGAGGTTGACCACCGAGGCTTCTTAACGACGGCGGAGTTGCGTTTGATCGCAGAATGGCTGGACATTGGCGCGCAGTATTACAACGATCCATTCGTCGCGCCGGTTGCGAATTGAGCTGATGCGACGCCTGCTCGCGCTACTGCTATCGCTGCAGGCGTTCAATGTCGGTCTGGTCCACGCGAAGGAACAACTGCTTGAAGTCGTCGTTGCCGCGCCCTACCTGGAGATGCACAGCGGCCCAGGCCGCGGCTATCCCGTGGTCTACGTGGTCGGGCGCGACGAATTCGTCACCGTGCTGTACAGCCGCACCGACTGGTTCAAGGTGCGCGCGTCAGGGGGCCAGGAAGGCTGGGCCCGGCGCTCGGAACTGGCGCTCACCAAGCTTGCCTCGGGGCAACCGGCGCCCATCCCGGCGTACCCCGAATTCACCACTCACCGCTGGGAATTGGGGGCGGGCTACGGGGTGTTCAACCATCAGAATCTGGTCACCGCCTGGGTCGATTTCGGCCTCACGGACAGCCTCGATGTGGAAATGGTCCTGCAGCAGGCGCTGGGGACCATCGACAACCGCTATATCGCGAGCATCGGCATGCGGCACACCTTCATTCCCGAGTGGCGATGGTTTTCGCCCACCGCAGGAATCGGCTTCGGATACCAATACATCGACGACGTGGTACCCCCGAAGCCCCTTCAGGACAGCAATCAGATGGCCTATGTTTCCTTGGGAGCGCGCGGCTTCATCACCCGGCGCTTCATGTGGCGCGCGGACTGGCGCAAGTACGTCGTGTTCACCAACCAAAATCAGAATGAGGAACCGGAAGAATGGAAATTCGGCTTAGCAGTGTTCTTCTAGCGGCGGCGCTGCTGTCCGGCTGCGGCTGGTTCCATCGTGGCGAGAAGGGCCCGGCTCCGATCGTGGCCGAGGAGCCCCAGGCCGAGCCGTCCGTGATCGAACCCCAGGTCAACCGGCGCGAGGTAAAGACGCCGAAAATCAAGGCCAAGGACTTCGAGGTGGGCGGCTACTTCGGCGCTCTCAGCATTCAGGACTTCGGCACCAATCCCGTTTACGGCGTGCGGGCGGCGTACCACGTGTCGGAGGACATTTTCCTGGAAGGGTTTCTGGCCCGCTCCAAGGCCGGCACCACCAGCCTGGAGGACGTTTTCCCCGATATCACGATTGTCAGCAACTCTGGGAGGCAATTCACGTACTACGACTTGGACGTGGGCTACAACGTACTTCCCGGCGAGATCTTTCTCGGGAGGGGGCGTGCATTCAATTCGGCCCTCTATGTGACGGTCGGCATGGGCGACGTGAAGTTTGCCGACAAGGATCAATTTGCGCTGAATTTCGGAGTGGGCGAACGCCTTCTGATAACAGATTGGCTCGCCCTGCACTTGGATGTGAGAGACCACATATTCGAGACGGATTTGACCGGCCGAACCAAGAACGTGGACAACATCGAAGCGACTCTCGGGCTAACCGTTTTCTACTGATCAGGAGGTAGATCATGCAACTTTCAACGATGAGACTTTTCAAGCGCTGTGCGATGGCGGCAATCGTCGTGGCATCGGCGGCATTCGCCGCGGGCGGCGACGCGTCTGGACCCGCTCCCGCGTTCACCCTCACCGCGCTCACCGGACAACAGGCCACCTTGAGCCAGTACAAGGGTCAGGTGGTCATGGTGAATTTCTGGGCGACCTGGTGCGGGCCCTGCCAGCAAGAAATGCCGCTGCTCGACCAAATGTACAAGAAGTACAAGCCGGCCGGTTTTACCCTGATCGGCGTCAATGTCGACAAGGAGACGCCGCCGGTGAAGGACCTGCTCGCCCGCAAGCCAGTCAGCTTTCCGGTGCTGCTCGACCCGGCGAACCAGGTGAGCAAGGCGTATCACGTCGATGAAATGCCGAGCACCGTGATCATCGATCGCAAGGGAGAAATCCGCTACATCCACCGGGGCTATCGGCCCGGCGATGAGAACGAGTACCAGGACCGCATTCGCCAGCTAATCCGCGAATAGCCATGCGCGCCTCATTAATGCTCGTCGTCGTCGCCATGGGGCTGTTGCTCGGAGCCTGCAGCAGCATCCAGCCCTGGGTGAAGCCCTATGAGCGCGACCGGCTGGCGGATCCCATCATGTCTTGGGATCGCGATGCCATCTCCGGGGAATACATGGATCATATCTACGAGTCCCGCGAAGGATCGCGGGGCGCCACCGGCACGGCCGGCGGCGGCTGCGGCTGCAACTAGTTGGAGCCTGTGTGAGCATTCCACGTGGCCGCAGCCGTGACGGATTGATATGACGCCCGTTCCGCGCCACTTGAGCCGCCTTGCCGCGCTCGCCGCGCTGTCATTGATGTGTGTGGCAGGGGCGGCCGTGCTGCCGGACGATCGCGCCGACCTCTTCTACAGCACGTACCGGGGCGGCGGGATGGACATCACCGGCGAGTCGGTGCTGGTGCGCAAGAAATTCTCCGAGAATTTCGCCGTGGAGGCGAACTACTTCGTCGACAAGGTGAGCGGAGCCTCCATCGACGTATTGAGCCAGGCCAGCGTCATCAAGGACGAACGCAAGCAGAAGAGCCTGTCAGTCGACTACATCCACGACAAGACCCAGTACAACGTGTCGTATACCAACAGCAAGGAGCGCGACTACATCTCCAATACGACGCACGTCTCCCTGAGTCAGGACATGTTCGGCGATCTGACCACGATGTCGCTGGGATTCACCTACAGCCACAATACGGTGGGTGAGAACAACGGCACCGCCGATGTACCGGTCGTTTCCTGGCTGGGACATGCGACCAGCCGCAGCTTCGAAGGCGGTCTGGCGCAGATCCTCACCCGGAACCTGATTGCGAGCGCCACCTTGGAGGTCATCACCGACCAGGGGCTCCTCAGCAATCCGTACCGTTCCATCCGCTTCCTGGACCCCACGGTCCCGCTGGGCTATTCGCTCGGCACTCAAGTTTACCCGAACACCCACACCAGCACGGCGGTCGAGACCCGGGCCAAGTACTATCTGCCCTATCGCGCTGCCGCGTCCGTGTCGTATCGGTACTTCAGCGACACCTGGGGCATTCACGCGAACACCATTGAGCTGGACTACATCCAGCCCGTGTCCAACAAGTGGATTTTCGAGGGGCGGGTACGGCATTACAGCCAAAATGCCGCGACCTTCTACAGCGATCTGTTTCCCTTCGCGGGCTC
>JBARBX010000536.1:0-3545 GCA_049793535.1 Steroidobacteraceae bacterium
GACCCAACGCGATGGCCGCCATCACCCGCATGCGCATGCGGCCGATTGCGGGACGGACTTTAGATACGGGTATTTTCGCCATGGGCGCAAGTATAGGCCAGCTTTGGGGCACTCAATCCAGCTCGAAATTGCAATCCTTCAGCGGGATGACCCGGGTTTTGTTGCGGATTTTGTGGCCCAGATACAGAAGCACGACGACCGGAATCATGAGGTAGCCGGTGATGAAATCGAACCAGGAGAATACGGGAGTCTGAAACACGCCGATGTTGGAGCCGAACAGCACCACCAAGAACAGCGCCAGCGCCAGCCATGGACCGTAGGGGTAGAACTTGGATTTGAACTTGAGGTCATCGACGCTGCGGCCCTGCGCCACCCAGGCCTGGCGGAAGCGCAGGTGGCAGACGGCAATCCCCAGCCAAATCATGAAGCCGGTCAGGCTCGAGGCGTTGTAGAAGATCTGGTAGATCTTCTTGTCGCCGACCGAGTTGGCAAAAAACGCCAGCGCGCTGACCGCCCCGGTCGCGAGCAGCGCCGCCACCGGCACGCCGCGCCGGTTGAGATTGGCGAACAGCTTCGGCGCCTTGCGGCTGTGGGACATGGCGTACAGCATGCGCGAGGCCACGTACATCGACGAATTCCCGCAGGACAGCACCGAGGAGAGGATGACGGCGTTCATGAGGTTGGCGGCGTAGTAGCCGACCCGCGGGAGCTGCCCGAACACCATGGTGAAGGGCGAGAAGGCGATATGGCCCTCGTCGCCGTTCAACAGGTTGGGGTTGGTGTAGGCGACCAAGGTGCCCACCACGAAAATCGAACCAATATAGAAGAGCAGAATTCGCCAGAAGACCGTGCGGATCGCCTTGGGAACGCTCTTGCTCGGGTTGGCGGTTTCGGCGGCCGCGAGACCCACACCCTCGGTGCCCTGGAAGGCAAAGCCCGCCACCAGGAATACCCCGAGCATCGCGGTGAAGCCGCCGACGAAGGGTGCGCGGGAGCCCGTCGCGGGGTCGGTCAACACCCAATTCCCAAAGCCGACGTGGTGGCCGCCGAGCATGCCGGTGATCATCAGGACGCCGACGCCGAGAAAGATGACCACGGTCACGACCTTGATTCCCGCGAACCAGTATTCGGCCTCGGCGTAAGCCTTGACCGAGAGCAGATTCAGCACCAGCAGCACCGTGAAAAAGCCCATGGCCCACAGGGTGGAGTTCGAATGAGGGAACCAGAACTGCACGATGAGGGCTCCCGCCACCAACTCGGCCGCCAGCGTGATCGCCCAGCTAAACCAGTAGTTCCAGCCCACCGCGAACGCCAGAGAGGGGTCGACGAAGCGCTCCGCGTAGGCCTCGAACGAGCCGGGAATGGGCAATTGAGTCGCCATCTCGCCGAGGGACTGCATCATGCAGTAAACCGCGATGCCCATGGTCGCGTAGGCCATCAGCGCGCCGCCCGGGCCGGCCTGCGCGATGGCGCCGCCGCTGGCGAAGAAGAGCCCGGTGCCGATCGCGCCGCCGATGGCGATCATGCTGAGTTGCCGGGTGCCGATGCCGCGGTGAAGCTCCCGCGTTTCAGTTGATGTCATGCTTTTCCCTGGTCGTGCGGCCCCGCGTACGTGGGGCTGCCTGTACTATGCGGCCTCGCTTCGAGAAGGACAATGCGGTGGCCGATCCAGTATGCTCACCCCTGAGCAGGCGCCGCCCGCGCCGCAAGACTAAAGGAGAATCGAGATGCGTCTCCACCATTCCATGCTGGCTGTGGTGATCGGCCTGTGTGCCAGTCTGTCCGGTGAGGCGCAGACCACGCCGGCCAATCCGCTCGACAAGGTCCCGGAGACCATGCCATTCGACGTGCCGTATGGGGCGCCGATTTCCCTCGACCGGGCGATGACTGCCATCGCGGCGGCGGTTGCCGAAGCCAGGAAGCACGACTGGAAACTCAACGTGGCGGTGGTCGATTCGGGGGCCAACCTGGTCGCGTTCCAGCGCATGGACGGGGCGCAGCTTGCCTCGATCGCGATCTCCGAACACAAGGCACGCGCGGCCGCCAGCTTCCGGCGCGAAACCAAGGCCATGGAAGACGCCATCCAGCTAAAGCAGAGCTACTACATCCTCACGCTTGACGGGGTGATTGCCTCGCGCGGCGGGATCCCGCTGATCGACAAGGGCAAGCTCATCGGTGCCATCGGCTGCTCGGGAGGTACGGGCTCTCAGGACGAGGTCGTGTGCAAGGCGGGCGCTGCTGCAGTCAACTAGCTACCCATCAAGTAGCCGTTCGGGCCGGCATCGTTCAGGCCGGCTACATCGATTGGGGTGCGGCTACATCGTTTAGGGTGCGGTAAAAAACGGTGGTGTCGCAGAGTCCGCCGCGCGGCCACAGGGCATAGCCGGGGATCACGCCGCAGCGTTGCCAGCCGAGCTTCGCGTACAACCGCTCGGCATCGCCGCTGGCCGTGTCGAGCACCAGCAGTGATTTACCGCACTCCCGCGCAAGGCTCTCGGCGGCGCGCAACAGCGCGGCCCCCAATCCCCGGCGGCGCGCCCGGCGGTGTACCAGCATCTTCGATAGGTCGGCGCGGTGAGGTTGGTTCTCCGGCTGATCGAGGATGAGCTGCACCGTGCCGGCAATGCCTTGAGCGTCCTCCGCCACGAGCAGGGCGCACCGGCCTTGCGACACCTCCGCTGCCACCCGGCCCCAGAACTCCGTGGCCGTCGCCAGGGACAGAGGGTGCATGAAGCTCACCGAGGCGCCGCCGTCCACGCAATCGATGAGTAGTTCGGCGAGTCCTCGAACGTGCGCATCGCCCAAGGTATGCAGGCGGCAAATGGTGTGGCCGGCGATCGACGGCTCGATGGATATTGGCTCGGTGGACACGGCGTCTCCTAGGTGCATGCACGGCTGTGCCCGGGACAATAGCGTGCGACTGGAGGTTCGTGGAAGGACTACAATTTCGGGCGGATGCGGGCACGCGAAAACGGTGGGGGTGGCATTGGACGGCGGGACAGCATTCGTGGAACTGCGCGACCGGCTGCTGCGCGATGGACTGTCCCGTGCGCAGGCCCTCGAGGCCTTCGGTTGGCCAACGATCCGGCACTTCAACTGGGCGACCGACTACTTCGACCGGATTGCGGCGGGCAATGATCGGCCGGCGCTGCGGCTGGTCGACGATAAGGGCCGAGACGAGGTCTTGAGCTTCGCCGAGCTCGCCGGCCGTTCGAATCAAGTCGCCAACTTCCTTGCTGCACAGGGGGTGGGGCCGGGCGATCGCGTGCTCATCATGCTGGGCAATGTGGCGGCGCTGTGGGAATCCATGCTCGCGACCATGAAACTGGGGGCGGTGATGATTCCGGCGACCACCCTGCTCCAGCGCGCGGATATTCAGGATCGTCTCGAGCGTGGCCGGGTGCGGGCGGTCATCGCGGACCGGGGCCTGGCCCAGCAGTTCGACGGGCTGGCCGGCGCGCCCATCCGCATTTCCGTCGGCGGCGCGACGGCGGGGTGGCGCGCATTCGAGGAGTGCGAGGCGTCGGACAGGGTTTTCCACGCCG
>JBARBX010000537.1:0-2225 GCA_049793535.1 Steroidobacteraceae bacterium
GCTGCTGGTCGAGGTCGGCCGCCGCGCAGGGCGCACCGGCGCACGCACTCTCGACGAAGCCATTGCCATTGGCAAGGCCATTGCCGCGTCGCCTATGCTCGCCTTGTGCGGAGTCGCGTCGTATGAAGCGGTGTTTGGCGGCGAGCAGCGCGCAGTCGACGCGCAGGTGCAGGCCCTGTTCGATCTGCAGGCCGCGGCGGCCCGCAGTATGGCCGAATTGTTCTCCAGGGACCTGGCGACGATCTTCACGGCGGGAGGATCGCAGTTTCCCGACATCGCCGCGAAGCGTTTGAACGCCATCGATCTTGGCAGAACCTGCACCGTGGTCATCCGCTCGGGTTGCTACCTGACGCATGACTCCGGCCACTATGCGCAGGCTTCGGCCGCCATGGCGGCGCGCGCGCCGGAGCTGGCGATGGCCGGTTCGCTGGTACCGGCGCTGGAATTGTGGGCCTATGTGCAATCGAGGCCGGAGCAGACGCTGGCATTCGCCAATTTCGGCAAGCGCGACACGGGCGCCGACCTCGGATTGCCCGTGCCGAAGGTGTGGTACCGGCCCGGGTTGCACTCGATCCCGGCCGCTGTGTCCGGCGTGCACCGAGTGACCAAACTCAACGATCAGCACGCCTTCCTGGAGCTGCCGGCGGACTCGCCGCTGCGGGTCGGCGACATGCTGGGTTGCGGCATTTCGCATCCCTGTACCACATTCGACAAGTGGCAGGTCATTCCCATCGTGGACGACGCCTACAATGTCGTCGATGCGGTGCGGACGTTCTTTTAGATGAGCGATCAGGTGGTCGTCATCGGCGGCGGCGTCATGGGGTCGGCGCTCGCCTATTGGCTCACGCGGCTTGCACCCGCGCTTGCGGTGACGGTCGTCGAGCGGGACCCTTCATACGAATACGCCTCCTCGGCGCTGTCGGCCGCGTCCATCCGCCAACAATTCTCCACCGCCGTGAACATACGGATCTCGCAGGCCAGCATCGAGTTTCTGCGGCGTGTCGCCGACGAACTCCAAGTGGGCGCCGACCGGCCGGACATCCTGCTGCGCGAGGAGGGCTACTTGTATCTTGCGGCAGACGGCGGAGCGGCGGCGCTGCGCGGCGCCCACGAAATGCAACGGGCGCAGGGCGCGGCGCTCGCGCTCCTGGATCGCGCGGCGCTGTCGAGGCGCTTTGGCTGGCTGAACACGTCCGACCTATGCCTCGGTTCCCTGGGACTTCGCGGTGAAGGTTGGTTCGATGGCTACGCACTGCTCATGGCCTTCGTGCGCAAGGCGCGCAGCCAGGGGGTCCGCTACGTGAAGGGGGAGATCGGCGGCATGGAAATCGCCGGCTCCCGGGTTATCGGCGTGGCCTTGTCGGACGGCTCGCGGATTGGCTGCACTCACCTGGTCAATGCCGGCGGGGCGTGGGCGCGGCGTCTTGCGGCCATGGCGGGGATCGATCTGCCGGTGTTCGCGCGCCGGCGCACCGTCTATGTCGTCTCCTGCCCTGCCGAGATGCGGCCCTTTCCGCTGCTGATCGATCCGTCGGGGTTCTGGATTCGTCCCGAGGGACGCCGCTTCATCGCCGGGCTTGCACCTGCCGATGACCCGGATGAAGCGCCGCTGGAGCCGGACTACGGCGCCTTCGAATCGCAGCTGTGGCCGCTGCTGGCGCAGCGAATTCCCGCCTTCGAGGCGGCGAAGCTGGAGCGCGCCTGGGCCGGCTACTTCGAGATGAACAGCTTCGACAACAACGCCATCCTGGGCCCGCATTCGTCATTGAGCAATCTGCTGTTCATGAACGGATTTTCCGGTCACGGCATGCAGCAAGCGCCCATCGTCGGCCGAGCGCTGGCGGAGCTCATCCTGCACGGCCGCTTCGAGTCGATGGACCTGTCGGACCTGCTGTTCGCGCGCATCGAAGCCAATCGTCCGCTGCACGAAGCCTGTGTGATCGGCTAGCTGTGTCCGGCAGCGCACCGACGGGCCGGCCCCGCACTGCTTACGAGGAACTAACATGAAGATTCGAATTCTGTCACTTGGAATTGTCGCGCTTTCGCTGATGGCAAGCACGGCCGCTTATGCCAACGTGCATGTCAACGTCGATTTGAACCCGTTTGGTTGGGGAGCACCTCCTCCGGTCGTCTACGAATCGCCTCGTTACTATGGACCGCCCCCGGTGGTCTACTACGGCGGTGGTCATTGGGGCGACCATCGCGACCGGCGAGGCCACGATCAT
>JBARBX010000538.1:0-6547 GCA_049793535.1 Steroidobacteraceae bacterium
GCGCGTAAGAATCGAGGAGTTGTTGGACGTCGCGGCGGAGCATGGACTGTTCGTGCTGATGGAGGCGTTCGATGCGGCGGATCTGGAGCTGGCGCGCGATCTTGAGGCTTCACGCACGCAAGCCCAGGGCCAATTGCTGATCGGCGTCAACAGCCGGGACTTGCAGACTTTGCAGGTGCGACAGGAGCGCTTCGCGGCGCTGGCGCCGCACCTTCCGGCCGGGCTGCTGGCCGTCGCGGAGAGCGGTGTCGCGTCGGCCGCCGATGCGCTGCGGATGCAGCGGCTGGGTTATGGCGCGGCGTTGATCGGCACCGCACTGATGGCGCGCGAAGATCCCGGCCCGCTGCTGCGCGAAATATTCGCCGCGACACGGACAGTGCAACCCTAAATGGCTACACTCGGCGCCATGTGGATCAAGATCTGCGGAATCACCAGTGCGGACGCCGTCGCTGCGGCCGCCGAGGCCAATGTCGATGCAATCGGTTTCGTGTTTGCGCCGAGTCCACGGCAGGTGACGCCCGGCCAGGCGGCGCAGCTCGCTGCGCTCGCGCCGCCGGGGATATTGCGAATCGCGGTGGCTCAGCACCCGTTGCAAATGAAAGTCGACGAAATCTGCCGAATACTCAAGCCGGATTATTTTCAAACGGACGTCGAGGATCTGCGCGAATTGAAGATCCCGGCGCACGTCAAAGTGCTTCCGGTCGTGCGCTTCGGCCGCAAGACCCCGAGCCCGCTGCCGGCGCGCATGCTGTTCGAAGGCCCGTCGAGCGGCATCGGCGAGCTGGCTGACTGGGGACGCGCCGCAGAGCTCGCGCGTCAAACCGAGGTGATACTGGCCGGCGGCCTGTCCGCACAGAACGTGGCCGAGGCCATCCAGGCGGTGGGCCCGTTCGGCGTGGATGTGAGCAGCGGCGTCGAGGAGGTTCCCGGCGTCAAAGATCCGGCGAAGATTCACGAGTTCGTGCGCGCGGCGCGCGCCGCCGCGGCGAGCCTGGAGAGAGACGAATGAATTCACAGCGTCGAGAATCCGCCGCGAGCCCCGAGTATCCCGATGCGCGCGGCCGCTACGGCGCCTTCGGCGGGCGCTACGTGCCGGAGACCTTGGTGCCCGCGCTCGACCGGCTGCAGGCGGGGGTCGATCGCTACTTGCACGCCGCCGATTTCCAGGCGGAGTTCACTCACGAGCTCGCAACCTGGGTGGGACGCCCGACCGCCCTGTCGCATGCGTCCACCCTGAGCAAGCGCTGGGGGGCGGAGGTCTGGCTCAAACGCGAAGATCTCGCACACACGGGTGCACACAAAATCAACAATGCCGTGGGCCAGACGCTGCTGGCAAAGCGCTTGGGCGCCAAGCGCGTCATCGCGGAAACCGGGGCGGGGCAGCATGGCGTGGCGAGCGCCGCCGCCGCCGCACGCTTAGGGTTGCCCTGCGTGGTCTACATGGGCGCGGTGGATGTGGAGCGGCAGGCGCCCAATGTCGGACGCATGCAGCTGCTCGGCGCCACGGTGGTGCCTGTGACGGGCGGCGAGGCCACCCTGCGCGCGGCCATCGATGAGGCCTTGCGGGATTGGGTGTCCGATCCCGATGGCACGTACTACTGCCTGGGTTCGGCGGTGGGGCCGCACCCCTACCCCTACCTGGTACGCGAGCTGCAAGCGGTGATCGGCCGCGAGGCGCGGGCGCAGATGTTCACCCTGGCAGGCGGTTTGCCGGATGTGGCGGTGGCCTGCGTGGGCGGTGGCTCGAACGCCATCGGATTGTTCCATCCCTTCCTCGGTGATGAGACAGTGAAACTGATCGGCGTGGAGGCCGGCGGCCGCGGCGCAGGGTTGGGCGACAACGCGGCGTCCCTGACCTTCGGAACTCCCGGCGTGCTGCAGGGCAGCTATACCCTGATACTGCAGGATGCCTACGGCCAGGTGCGGGAAACCCATTCGGTGTCCGCCGGGCTCGATTACTCCGGCGTCGGGCCCGAGCACGCCTACTTGATGAAGAGCGGACGCGTCTCCTACGAATCCGCGATGGACGATGAAGCCTTGGACGCGCTGGCCGAGTGCGCCAAATTCGAGGGGATACTGCCGGCGATCGAGAGCGCTCACGCCTTCTTCGGCGCGCGGCGCTACGCCCAAGCTCACCCGGGCGCGCGCATTCTGATCGGCTGCTCCGGCCGGGGCGACAAGGACATGCCCATCCTGCAGCGGACCCTCCTGAAGGATCTTCCGGCGTGAACGGGGCGCTGAACGCGGCGCCGCGCGACACGATTTCCGCGGCAATTCATGCGGCCGCCCAGGACGGTCGGCCGGCCTTGGTGGGGTTTCTCACCGCCGGGTTTCCGACCCGGCGCGGCTTCAAGGACAATCTGGCCGCGGTCGCCGAGGTTTGCGACGTGGTGGAGGTCGGAGTGCCGTTCACCGATCCGATGGCGGATGGCACCACGATCCAGCGGGCAAGCTTCGCGGCGCTTGCCGATGGGGTGTCTCTGCCGTGGATACTCGAGGAGGTGAAATCCTCGAGAGGGCGGCAGAAGGCGCCCATCCTGCTCATGATCTATTTGAATCCGCTGCTGAGTCTGGGTCTCGATGCGCTGCCGCGGGAAGCGGCAGCGGCGGGAGTCGCGGGCTTCATCGTCCCGGATTTGCCTTTCGAGGAAAGCGGCGACCTCAGACAGGCGCTCGACGCCCGCGGCCTGGCGCTGGTGCAGATGGTGTCCCCGGTGACGCCGCCGGAACGATTGGCCGTGCTTTGCCGCGAGGCGCGGGGCTTCGTGTATGCCGTGACCATGACCGGGACCACCGGGCTTTCTGCCGGGAAATCCTCGCAGGTGCCGCAGGAGGTGCTCGACTACATGCATCGAGTCAAGCGCTGCTCGAATGTCCCGGTCTGCGCGGGCTTCGGCATCCGCTCCCGGGAGCAGGTCGCGCGCTTCGCGGGGCACGTCGATGGGGTGGTGGTGGGCTCCGCTTTGGTGGAAGTCATCGAGCAAGGCCTCGATGTCAGGGCCTTCTTGCGGTCATTGCGTGCATGAAGCGCGTATTTCGTGCCGCCTCCCTGATCCAGGTGGCGCACGCGCGCAACCTGCTGCTCACCGCGGGAATCCACAGTGAGCTGCGCAATCAGTACCTCGCGGGCGCCCTGGGCGACCTGCCCATGCTGGAAACCTGGCCGCAGCTCTATGTCGATGACGCGGACGAGCAAGCGGCGCTGCGGGCGCTGGCGCGGGCCAACGAGGCACCGACCGGCGCCTCCTGGACCTGCGAGGAGTGCGGCGAAGCGCTCGAGCCGCAGTTCACCAGTTGCTGGCGATGCGGGGCCGTGTCGGACAAACACTGACATGAAATCGCGCGAATTCTGAGACGAGGTTCAGCGCCTGTCCCTGGCAACTGCCGGTGTGCACAGGTTACAAATCCAACCCATGCTCATGCAGCGATTACAGAGCAGCAAGGAGGTTGTAATGAATACCGTCATCCATGAATTCTCCGAGCCATTGCCACTGTCGACGGCGGCGGGCACCTTATTGGGCAAATCCGCCGCCATGCAGGAAGTGTTTCGGCTCATCGAACGGGTCGGGCCCACCGAAGCCTGTGTGCTGCTGACGGGTGAAAGCGGCTCCGGCAAGGAGCTGGCGGCCCGCTCGATCCATGAATACAGTCCGCGCTGCGGCGGGCCCTTCGTGGCGATCCATTGCGGTGCATTATCAACCGACTTCTCGCACGCCAAGGTGTTCGAGCGCGCCGAGGGTGGGACGCTGTTGCTCGACGAAGCAACGGAAATGCCGCTTGACATTCAAACCCGGCTGCTGCGTGTGTTGGAAACGCAAAAATACGATCGCGTCGGAGCGGGCAAGGAGTACACCTGCAATGTACGCGTCATCGCGGCCACCAATCGCTGCCCGCTGCAAGCCGTGCAGAGCGGCCAATTTCGCGAGGATCTGTTGTACCGGCTCGCGGTGTTCCCGGTGCGCTTGCCGCCGCTGCGCGAGCGCGGCGACGACGTGGACCTCCTGGCGGGGCATTTCCTGGCGGAGTTGAATGCGCGCGCGCGGACCCAAAAGCGGCTGTCGGCCCTCGCCCGTATGACCTTGAAGCAGCATCCCTGGCCGGGCAACGTCCGCGAGCTCAGGAATTGCATCGAAAGAGCGTTCATTCTCGGTGACAGCGTGCTCGAATTGGCGCCGCTGATCCAGGGGCCGATGCGCGACGCCGAGCGGGATTCGGGCGAGCGGGTTGCCGGCGACAGGCGTCTGGATATCCGGGTGGGGTCGCGCATACACGACATGGAGCGCTCGCTGATCGAGGCGACGCTGGACTACTTCGACGGCAACAAGCGCCGCGCCGCCGACGCGCTGGGCTGCAGTTTGAAGACGCTGTATAACAAGCTCAACGGATATTCGCAAAGTCAGGAGTGCGCAAACACTTGAAGGCTTTCGCGGGGAGATCATGACGTGTCGACAGTATTGATTGCGGACGATCATGCGGTAGTCCGCGCCGGGTTCAGGCAATTCCTGGAGGGGGACCCGACCATCGGAGCCGTGGGCGAAGCCGCGAGCGGCAATGAGACTCTCGACATGCTGCGTGCGCAGGATTGGGACCTCGTGCTGCTCGACATCCACATGCCGGATCGCAGCGGCCTGGACATCTTGAGGCATATTCAAACCGGGCACCCCGCGGTGCGGGTGCTGGTGATGAGCGGGCTGCCGGAACAGCAATACGCGGTCAATGTGCTGCGCGCCGGCGCCGCCGGCTATCTGTCGAAGGACAGCGCCCCCGAGGAATTGATGAAGGCGGTTCGGACGGTATTGTCCGGCCGGCGCTACGTCAGCGCCGCGCTGGCGGAGATCTTGGTGGCCGACCTGGACGGCGACCCCGACAAGCCCATGCACGCCCGCCTGTCCACGCGCGAATTCCAGATATTCTGTAAATTGGCGGCCGGCCGGGGAGTCTCGGACATTGCCAATGAACTCAGCCTGAGCGTGAAGACCGTCAGCACCTATCGCAGCCGGATCCTGGAGAAGATGAGTTTTAGCGCGAACGCCGACATCACCTCCTACGCTTTGCGCAACGGGCTGATTCAATAAGTGAAACGCTGTGAGAAACGTCCTACACCAGAACCAAGAAAGCAACCGTGGCAACTCCCGCGTCCATGACGCTAAACTGCGACAGCGATGCTTACAATTACTTCGGACGTGGTGTCTATGGCGCAGTGCTTGAGAGTCTTACTGGTCGAAGACTCCAAGGTATTGACGGAGCGATTGACTGAAGCGATACGCCAGATTCCTCAAGTGGAATTGATCGGAACTGCGGACACCGAGGCTGCGGCTGTCGCTTCGGCCACGCGCGAGTCGGTCGACGTCATCATTCTCGACCTGCACTTGAAGCAGGGCACGGGTTTCGGCGTCATGCGCGCGTTGGCCACGGCGCAATTGAAGCCGAGAATCATCGTCTTGACGAACTACGACCTGCCCGAATACAAGAATGCGGCCATCGCCCTCGGCGCCACGCATTTCTTGGACAAAGCCCGCGATTACGGCCGCCTTCCGGAAGTGCTGCACGACATCCGCGAAGCGCACCTCGCCAAGCACTGAATCGCTCCGCACCTGCGGGCGACGGGGCCTCAGGCGACCTCGGTCAAGAGCATTCTCGGCAGGGGAATCAGCGCGGTCACGATCGTGCCGCCGCCGCCGGGGCGGCGCACGTCCCAGCTTCCGCCGAGCGCGGTGACGCGGTGACGCATGGACGCAATACCGTGCGATGCGGTGTTCTGGACCCGGCTCGGCGCGATGCCCTTGCCGTCGTCGGAGATGCGCAGCACGAAGGTGTCGCTCTCGATTCCTATCGACAGATCCGCGGTCTTCGCCTCCGCATGCTTGAGTATGTTGGTCATGGCTTCTTGAGCGATCCGGAAGACTCCGATGGCGGCGTCGGGGTTGAACTTGGGTTCGAACTCCGGGATGGATTCCGTGCACTTGAGTCCGGCGCGGCGGCAGGTTTCCCGGAACTGCCAGCGCAGCGCCGCGAATAAGCCCATGTTGTCGAGCAGGGTGGGGCGCAATTCCTCGACCACCCTGCGCTTCAAGTCGACGCCCGCGCTCAAGGATTCGTGGATGCGTCTGAAGCGCTGTTCGATCGCCGGATCGCTGGTGGGCAGCCGTTGCTGCAGCCAGGATAAATCCATGCGGGCGGCCACCAGCAGCCCCCCGAGTTCATCGTGCAATTCCCTCGAGAGCGCGGACTTTTCCAGCTCCGATACCCCCTGCAGGTGGGTCGACAGCGCCGTCAGCTCCCGCGTCCGTTGCTCGACCTCACGTTCGAGTTCCTGCTTTTGGTCGCGCAGACTGGTGGCTTGCAGCGCGCGCCGGCGCATGTCGCCGTAGACGAGACGGCTCGCGAGCAGCACGAGCCCGATGTTGAGGATGACGCCGGCCGCGGACACCCAGCGCGACACGCGGAAATCCGTCTGCCATTGGGCCGTCGCGGCGGAGAGTTCCCGTGCCTCCTCGAGACGCATGGCGCCGACGATCCTGGATATCTCGTCCATGGTGCGCTTGCC
>JBARBX010000539.1:0-1505 GCA_049793535.1 Steroidobacteraceae bacterium
AACGAAGGCACTTAATCCCAATCATCGACCCCCTCCTTGGCTCACCGAAGACGCCGCCCCGCGATCGCTCGAACCGATCGTTAGGCATCGTTGTCAATAGCCTCTGGCCGTTATAGATAGAACCATACCCCCCAATTGATGGTCGGGGGCATATTTGATCTCGACGTTGCTGCCGCGGTCATCAGTGCCGTACATGAGTGAGAGCTCAATTCCATCAAGCAGCAGTCTGTTCGCAAAATGCGTCTTTCGAGAAAGGCACATGACCGCTTCTTTCGCATTATTCCCCGAGAATTCTGTAGCGCCGTGTTCCATGAGGTAACTGCATACAGATTTGGCCGGTTCATAGGTATTGTGATCGCAGCGCTTGGCGGAAAGCGTTGGCTGGTCGTCGGAATCTTTGAAACCAGACCCCCACGACGTGTGAAACTCCAGAACCTTCGATTCGCCAGGTTTGACGGATTCGACAAATTTGCGCAATGGTTCGCAAAGCCCCTGGGCCGCAAGTCCCGTCTGGTAGGCCATTGGAGTAAGGAGGGCGAGAGTGAATGCAAGAGTGCGGCGGCGCATTTGTTGCCTAACGATGAGGTTGAGCGACGCGGGGCTTGGCCAGCCTCGAACGAAGGCACTTAATCCCAATCATCGACCCCCTCCTTGGCTCACCGAAGACGCCGCCCCGCGATCGCTCGAACCGATTGTTAGGTGAGGACCACGAGGTCGAACCTTGAGCGCCAATAAGAGACCGATGCCGGCACCTAACAGACCTCCGCCAACGTAGCCGCCTGAAAAACCAATTCCCGCCCACCGTTCAGAATGAAGCATCCGGTCTATCGAAAGCGACAAGCCCCAACACAAGGCGAAAGAGAATGCGCCAGCCAGTATGGGAGGTAACGCCACAAATAGAGCCCATGATCGCAGACGCCTGAAAAGGAGGCATGCTACGCCCGCAATGACGCCGGCGACGATGAGAAGAAAAAGGAAGCCCATCATCGGGAGGCGCATACCGGTGTCACCTAACGATGAGGTTGAGCGACGCGGAGCTTCGCCAGCGTCGAACGAAGGCACTTTATCCCAATCATCGACTCCCTCCTTGGCCCAACGAAGACGACATCCGTGTTGCCTCGAACCGATTGTTAAGTGTCCTCATTCGCCGGTTGGCACTCGCGCAAGTATAAAAACAACGGCAACCCGCAGCTCACACCAACAAGGCAGGTGGCGGCGATTGGGAACCATAGCATTGGCACTTTTCTCCTTGCTCCCTCGCGGCGAATAAACACGATTAGGACTACTCCCGATACCAGCACGTCAAAACCGAAAAACGCACCTGCGCGCGTGGAAAATACCTCAGTAAAAAGCAATGGAATGTTTGGACCGTGTTCGACGAGCCACGGAAAGAATTGCGAGCAAGGAAGAACTGCGCCAATTATGGCAAGCGATAGATATAACAGACGCATGCATTTACCTCGATGTACGGTGCCGGGCAACAGCGTTCACGTTAATCGCGGCAC
>JBARBX010000540.1:0-6774 GCA_049793535.1 Steroidobacteraceae bacterium
GACGAAGGATGCCGAGGCAGCGGCCGGCGCGCCGCGCCGCAGCTTCGAGCGCGCGGAGATGCCGGTGGCCACGAGCACCGCGAGCGCGACGAACGCGGCGATGCCGCACAGCATGTACAGCGGCGCGGACGGCAGAAAATAGCGTCCCGTCGACGGTTGCGCAACGCACAGGATGGCGACATGCGCGAGGGCGAGGGAGAGTGCGATCCAGCCGATGCGCCGATGCTGCGATACCGTGAACAGTCTGCGGTGAGGAATGCCTTCGGCGCGCAGGGGATAAAGATACAAGGTGAGAGCGAACACGAGCGAGCCGTAGCCCGCGCCGGCCGCAAGGTCCCAAAGGAATCCGCCGGAGGCGGGCAGCGGACACAGCAAGAGCGCGGCGGCAATAGCGCACGCGATGCCGCAGCGGCGCAGATACGAAGGCGGTAGATTGCGGTTCATGGCCGCCGATACGCTATCATGGCGGCCATGGTTCTCGATCCGGCAATCGGTACATTGATGGTCGCATCCGTCGCTCTTTTGTTCGCAAGCGCGGCCGCGCACAAGCTGCGCAACCTTTCGCGCTTCGATGAAATCTTTTCCGCCTACGGGCTGATGCCGGCCGCTTTGGTGGCGGTGGATTCCCGCCCGCGAATCTCGTTGCTCGTGCCGGTACTGGAGATCATGGTTGCGGCCGGCCTCGCCGTCAATGCGTACCGGCCCTATGCGGCCGTGCTCGGTATTGCGCTGCTGTGGGCGTACGCGGCGGCCATCGCCGTGAATCTCGCGCGCGGCCATCGCGATCTTGCCTGCGGTTGCGGCGGCCCCGACGATCGGCGTCCCATCGCCGCGTGGATGGTCTGGCGCAATCTCGCCATTGCGCTCCTCGCCGCGGCGGCGTTCGTGCCATGGGCGGATCGGGATTTGAGCTTCACGGACGGAGTCACCATCGCGTTCGGGCTCGCAACCCTCGCACTCATTTATTTGTGCGCCGACCAGCTTTTCACCAATGCGCGGCATAGCGTGCAGCTCCGGGGCTCCCGATGACGCCCCTCGCGATCTCCGTCATCGTGCTGTGGGTGGTGGTGCTGGCGCTGCTGGCCGTCGTATTGGCGCTGACCCGACAACTGGGAGTGCTGCACGAGCGCATCGCCCCGGTGGGTGCGTTGATGCTGAATCGCGGATTGAGCGTGGGCGAGCGGGCGCCATCGATGGACGTCGTGGATCTCGACGGCACGGCGATTCGGCTGGGCGACGCCCGCGCCGACGGCAAGAGCACGCTGCTCTTGTTCGTTTCGCCCACCTGTCCGGTCTGCAAGACGTTGCTGCCCATCGTCAAATCCAGCGGCAAGCAGGAGCGGGACTGGCTGGACATCATTCTCGCCAGCGACGGCAACCCCGATGAGCATCGCGAATTCGTGCGCGCCAATGGTCTCGGCAGCGTTCAGTATGTGATCTCCGCGCCGCTTGGCATGACCTATCAGGTGAGCCGGCTGCCCTTTGCGGCGCTGCTCGACGAGGCGGGCATCCTGCGCGCCCGAGGATTGGTCAATTCACGCGAGCATCTTGAAAGCCTGTTCGAAGCCAAACGTCTGGGCGTCTCCTCGCTGCAAGAATATTTCGCTGCCTTGAAATAACAAACGCCGGCGACTCCCCCGTCTCAACCGAGTTGATTCCATCATGAGCCGAAACCTTAAGCTGACCGACCGAGAACTCGGAATGGATCGAAACATTCCGCGGCGAGACTTCTTGCAAGGCGCGCTGGTGGGCGCCGCCGCCGTCTTGACCGGTCCTTTGGGCAGAGCCATGGCCCAGGGCTTGACGCCGAGTACCGCAGCGCAGGACAGGCCGGGCTACTATCCGCCGCTGCTGAACCGCATGCGCGGCAGCCACCCCGGCTCCTTCGAGGCGGCGCACGCGCTGCGCGACGGGGCGCCCGAGAAACCCGGCATCGACACGGGAGAAAGTTACGATCTCATCGTGGTGGGCGGGGGAATCAGCGGGCTGGCCGCCGCTCACCTGTACCGCTCGCAGATGAGCAACGCCCGCATTCTCATTCTCGACAACCACGACGACTTCGGCGGTCATGCCAAGCGCAACGAATTTTCTCTGGCCGGACGCATGGAGCTTCTGAACGGCGGCACGCTGTCCATCGAGAGTCCGCGCCCGTACAGCGCCGTTGCGGCAAAACTGATCAAGGACCTCGGGATAGACGTCACGGCACTGCGCCGCAAGACCGAACATCCGAAGTTCTACGACGAGCTCGGGCTCACACGCGGCGTGTTCTTCGACCGCGAGACCTTCGGCAGGGATACGCTGGTCGCCGGGTGGAGCAAGGCACACCTCGCGAAGGCGCTGGCGGAGAGTCCGCTGCCTGAGCGGGCGCGCGGCGACATCCTGCGGATCGAAGGAGGCGCCATCGATTTTCTTCCGGGGAAGAGCTCCGCGGAAAAGAAGCTGTACCTGTCGAAAATCAGCTACCAGGCGTTCTTGCGCGACGTGGTGCACGCGGACGAGGCATGCATCGCGTTCTATCAGGCAAGAACGCAGGGTTGGTGGGGCGTCGGTATCGATGCCATTTGCGCGCTCGACTGTTGGGGGATCGACCTGCCCGGGTTCAAGGGCATGAAGCTCAAACCCGGATCCATCTCCCGCATGGGTTACACGCCTGCGGGTTTCGCCGATACCGGCGGCTCGGAGACGCTGCATTTTCCCGACGGCAACGCCACCGTGGCGCGGCTCTTGGTCCGCGATCTGATTCCCAAGGCGGTGCCGGGCGGCAGCGCCGAGGATGTGGTTACGGCGCGAGTCGATTACAGCCGGCTCGACCGCCACGACAATCCCGTACGCCTGCGCCTGAGCAGCACGGTGATCCGCGCGCTGCACGCGGGCGATCCCAAAACCGCGCGGCAGGTGGCCGTGACCTACGTTCGAGACGGCAAGACCTTGACCGTGCGCGGAAACGGCTGCGTGCTCGCGTCCTGGAACATGATGATCCCCTACCTGTGTCCGGAATTGCCCGCGGCGCAGAAGGCCGCGCTGCACGACCTCGTGAAAACCCCGCTGGTGTACACCAGCGTCGCGCTGCGCAATTGGCAGTCTTTCCGCAAGCTCGGCATTCACAGCATCTACGCTCCGGGTTGCTATCACACCGAAGTGAGCCTGAACGAGAACGTGAACATCGGCAGCTACTTGAGTCCCGCCAAGCCCGAAGACCCCATCCTGGTGCACATGACGCGCACTCCCTGCAAGCCGGGCCTGTCGGAGCACGATCAAAACAAGGCGGGACGGGCGGAACTGCTCGCGACGTCGTTCGAGACTTTCGAGCGCAATATCCGCGAACAATTGGCGCGCACCTTGTCGGCGGGAGGCTTCGATCCGGCCGCGGACATCCAGGCGATCACCGTGAATCGCTGGCCGCATGGCTATGCGCCTGAATACAATCCTCTGTGGGAAGCGGAACTGCCGCCGGATCAGCAGCCGAATGTCGTCGGCCGTGCGCGCTTTGGCCGCATCGTCATTGCGAATTCGGATTCGGGACGCGCCGCCTACACGGACTCCGCGATCGATCAGGCGAATCGCCCGGTGCACGAATTATTGTCCGCCAAGGGGACCGGCAGAGTCTAAATCGCACCCCCCCCGTCACAGTCCGTATCCTTAAAGAGCGGGCTGGGCTTATAAAGGTTATGGCGAAACCTTTATCATCTGCCCAGCCGTCGCCGCGCCTGAGGGTGACGCTTTTGACCGCAAGCGCCGGCTGGGGCGGGGGCGTTTAGAGGTCCGAAAACGGCGAGTATTCATCGCGATTCTTGGCTATTCTGTCGCCATGGAACTCGACTCGGACGCTTGTTTTCGTGCGGTTCGCGCCCGCGATCGGCGCTTCGACGGGCGTTTTTTCGTCGCCATCAGCACGACGCACATCTATTGCCGCCCCATCTGTCCGGCGCGGCCCGCGAAACGCCTCAATATGCGGTTTTATTCCAGCGCCGCCGCCGCGGAAGGTGCGGGATTTCGGCCCTGCCTGCGCTGCCGCCCGGAGCGCGCGCCTGGCTTGGCTTCGGTCGATGCCGTGAGCCGGCTGGTCGGCGCCGCCATGGCGGGTATCGAAGAGCATGCTCTGTCGAGCGCGCGGGTCGGGGATCTGGCGGCATCGCTGGGTGTGAGCGACCGGCACCTGCGGCGCGCCACCGAGTCCGAGCTCGGGGTATCGCCGATCGAGCTGGCGCAGACCCAGCGTCTGTTGCTGGCCAAACGACTGCTCGCCGACACGCGCCTCCGCCTGACGGAAATCGCCTTCGCCAGCGGCTTCGGCAGCGTGCGTCGCTTCAACGCGCTGTTCAAATCACGTTATGGCTTGAATCCAAGGGCGCTGCGCGGCGGCGCGAATGCACCGGAAGGACTGCACTGCCAATTGGAATTCCGGCCGCCGTTCGCGTGGAACCACCTGCTCGACTATCTGCGTCTGCGCGCCATCCCCGGCGTCGAAATGGCGGATGCCACGCACTATCGGCGCACCGTCGCCATCGGCGAACACCAGGGCTGGATCGCCGTGTCGCGCGGTAAGAAAGACACCGCCCTGGATGTCGAGCTGTCATCCTCGTTGACGCCGGTCATCGGCGCCGTGATTGCCCGCGTGAAACGGCTGTTCGATCTGGGAGCGGCGCCCGACGCCGTGAGCGCGTTACTCCTGCAAGATCCGCTGCTGTCGAGAACCGTGCGCCGCATTCCCGGCCTTCGGGTGGCGGGATCGTTCGACGGGTTCGAACTCGCAGTGCGCGCCGTACTGGGACAACAGGTGTCCGTGAAAGGTGCTACGACCTTGGCGGGTCGCTGGGCGCAAACCTTCGGCGCCGCGATCGCGACTCCCTACCCCACGCTCAATCGCGTCAGCCCGAGCGCCGAGCGCATGGCCACCGTGACGCCGGAGGAGATAGCCGCTCTCGGCATCGTGAGTGCGCGGGCCCGCTGCCTGAGCTCGCTGGCATGCGCCGTCCTCGAGAAAAAAGTCGCACTGACGTTTGCCGCGAATGTCGAAGAGCAGATCGACGCCTTGATGCGCCTGCCGGGGATCGGTCCGTGGACGGCGCAATACATCGCCATGCGGGCGCTGCACTGGCCGGACGCCTTTCCCAGCGGCGATCTCATGCTCATGCGGGCGGCCAATGCCACTCAGAAGCAGCTCGAGAAGCTTGCCGAGGGCTGGCGCCCGTGGCGGACGTACGCGACACATTATCTATGGCAGTCTCTGGGAGCCCATCCATGAATGCATTCACCACGATCGAAAGCCCCATCGGTCGTCTGCTGCTGACCTCCGACGGAGCCGCTTTGACCGGTCTTTATATGGAGCCCAGCCGCAAGGCGCAATCCACCGACGGCTGGGTGGAGGACGTCAAGGTGCCCCCCTTGGCTGCGGCCGTGCGGCAATTGACCGAATACTTCGCCGGCACCCGGCGCGAGTTCGATCTGCCGCTGCGCTTGCAGGGCACGCCCTTCCAGCAGCGCGTCTGGCGCGAATTGACCGAGATACCCTATGGCGAGACCTGGAGCTATGGAGAGCTGGCGAAGAGAATCGGCAAGCCGAGCGCCTCGCGTGCCGTGGGACTCGCGAACGGGCGCAATCCCATCTCCATCCTCGTGCCCTGCCATAGGGTGATCGGTGCCGATGGGTCTTTGACCGGATACGGGGGCGGCCTCGAGCGCAAGCGCTGGCTGCTCGCTCATGAGGGATTGCCCGAAGCCGAGGGAAGTCGACGCGGGCCGATGCAGCACCGACTCTTTATATCAGCGGCAGGGTGATGGTGAATATCGCGCCGTCGCCGGTCGAGCGATTGGCGGCTACCGCCGTGCCGCCATGAAACTCCGCGATGAGCCGCACGATGTACAACCCCAAGCCGAAATGCGGTTTGTCGTCGCGGCCCGGACGTTGCTCGAACAGAGATTCGAACAGCCTGCCCAGTAGCTGTTGCGGAATGGGCGGACCGTCGTTCTGCACTTGCAGCACGTAATTGCCGGAAGCGCGGCCTAAGCGCACGGTGATGGTGCCCGCGGACGGACAGAAATCCACGGCATTTTCCACGAGTTTGTCCAGCAGTTGCACGACAAGATCGGGTGCGCCGCGAACGAAACAGGGATCGGCGGGCGTTTCGAGCACGAAATTCACCTGCGGGAATCCGTCGCGGTAGGCCGCGACCGCCGAGTCGAGCAGTGAGCGCAAATCGAAATTTTCCCGTTCCGCCTGCTTGATGCTTTCCTCGACTCTGGATGCGGCGCCGAGTGCGCTCAGGATGGACTGCAGGCGCAGGGTGCCCTCGCGCGCCCGGGTCACGTAGCCCCGCTGGTCCTCGCGCAGTCCCTCGGACTCCAGATTGTCCAGCGAGGAGCGCACGATGGTCAGCGGCGTGCGCAGCTCATGCGACAGTTTTCCGCCCAAGGTACGCAAGTACTGGGCGTGCTCGTTGAGGCGAACCAGCAGGCGCTCGAAGCCGCGCGACAGTGCGCCGATCTCATCCGCGGCTTGGGATCCTGGCATGTCGAGACGGATTTTACCGTCGCTGCCCACCGCGACATCGGCGGCCTCGCGCAGGCGTCCGATGCGCAGACTGATCCAGGTCGAAAAGCCGAACATGACGATGACGGCTGCGGCCGTGGCCAGGAAAGTGAGCTTGAACAGACGCGCCACCGCCCGATCGCGCTGGCTCAGAAACTGATCTCCGGCCTGCTCAAGAAACACCGCGCCGCGCGTGTGCCCATCGACCCCGTTGGGCGCGGCCGCCGTCAACAGGAGCTCCGGAC
>JBARBX010000541.1:0-3969 GCA_049793535.1 Steroidobacteraceae bacterium
CTTCGTAGCCCCCCCCGCACGCACCTGCCCCCACCGCAAGCATGCCCGCCTGCGCGATTACTGGCGCTTGGCCGCTCCTACGAATAATTCCGCCACCGAGGTATTCAACTTGACCGCGATGGCCAGGAGCGTCAACACGGAGATGTTGTAGGAGCCGCGCTCGAGACGCCCGACCACGTTCGTATGAACCCCTGCTTGATGCGCCAGCGCCCCTTGGCTCAGGTTTCGCTGCTTGCGGCGTTCCCGAACTTCTTCACCGAGGCTTCGAAGGATCGTTCTCGTGCGCACGCCACAGATTCTACACTTAAACACTATAATGTCTAGATACTAATACGTGTATTCGCGCGGCCCGTTCTTGTCGATGCTTGGTTACCTCTCTGTAACCGGTCAATCCAGCCGAGCAATCGCCTTCTCTGCGTCTCTCCCAACAGTGAGAACTTGACGATGACATCGGCGAGTTCCGCGTCGTCGCAATAAAAATAGGCGACAGGCACTTGCATGACCGCTGCCAACCGTGTCAGCGTCCGCAGGCCCGGCATGTGCTTCCCGCGCTCGTACTGGTTGATGCGTGGGCTGGCGGAGAATTCGTCGATTCCAGCCTTAATTCCGAGCTGCTTTTGTGAAATGCCGGCGCGCCGACGGGCCTCCTTCAAGCGCTTCGCGACAATCGAGACCCCGCCCATCCTTGCCCCATGTTCTGCGTGGGACTCAGAGACTCTTAGTTTTGACGTTGACGTGATACTAAGACTTCCTTAGTATTCGGCCCGCGAGGCCCCTACCCTCGCCGGCCGCATGGACGTCACGCACGAATCCAATCTCTTCTGCTATGCCGCTGCCGTAAAAGAAGGGAAGCATTTGGCGGATGAATGAACGGGCAAAACACGTGGCCAATGCACTTACAAATCAACTTGCCCTTCTGCGGCGCCGCCTGATTCAGCGCGGACGGTCAGGCCGTGCGGATGTCGATGATTTGATTCAAGAAGGGTTTCTCCGACTCTGCCTCTATCAACAAGAGCGGAAAGTGCCCGTTCGGGACCCAGTCGCATTTCTCGTGGATGTGGTGGAGAAGGTGCACATCGATCGCGTGCGTCGCGCCTCCCTAACGCGGCGCATCTTCTCCGATCAGCCCCTCGAGGAAGTCGACTGCGTGGACACGGCGAGTTCGCCCGAGCAGGACGCCGAAGTGCAGGACTTGATTGAACGCATTGAGCGAAGCCTGCGGGCTGCGAATTCGCGTACGCGCGAAGCCTTTCTGCTGCACCGCTTCGATGGGATGAGCTACGCGGAAATCGCCAAACGGCTCAGCATTTCCACCCGCGCGGTCACGAACCATATCGCGAAGGCCCTGATTCTCGTCGACAATGAGCTCCTACGCGAATGAGCGGGACGCGGCAGCTGAAGGATGCGGTGCCGTCCAACGACGTGCGCGCTGCGGCGGCTGCCTGGATCGCACGCCTTCATGACGAGCGACGTGGTCCCGACGTGGAAGCGGAGTTCCATACTTGGATTCGCGAGAACGAGACGCATCGGCGCGCCTTCAATCGCATGACGCACGCGTGGGAGCGGTCGGGCGCGATTCGGATGCGAGCGAGCGGCAGCCATTCCGACGATGGCCGCATGCGACGCCCCTCACGATTCAGCCCTTGGGCCACCACACTGGCCGCGACGCTGGTTGTGGCGGTGATTGCCGCGGTCTACTACTGGCGCGACGATGCCCTTGTCACCAGGGTCGGACAGCAACAAGCCCGAGTGTTGCAGGATGGTACCCGCATCGTCCTGAATACGGACACACGTATCGAAGTCAACTATGACGAGCACGCGCGTCGGGTGCTGCTGGTACGCGGGGAAGCGCGATTCGACGTGTCCAGGCACCCCGCCTGGCCCTTTCTAGTCACTGTGGGAGACCGGGAAATCCGCGCACTGGGCACCTCTTTCATCGTACGCCACGACAGCATCGAGGATCTCTCAGTCACTCTGGTCGAAGGGCAGGTCAGCGTTGCGCCGATCGCCCGGAATGAAGGGGCTCCGTCGCAGGCCGTCCAAATCCTAGCACCGGGGCAACGGCTCATCGTCTCGCGACATCATGCGCAAGCCGTGGATCGGCCGGAACTGAGCCGCGTCACGGCATGGGAGCACGGGCGAGTGGAATTCGAGCAAACGCCGCTCGAGGACGCCGCCAGCGAGATGAATCGATATAGCAGCACGCGTATCACCGTGGCGGACGCCCAGGTGGCTCGGCTGCACATCGGGGGTGTCTTTCGTGCGGGTGATTCCGACGAATTCGTCAAAATTGTCTCGGCGGCGTTCGGGCTGCGCGCCGATCGAAACGGGAGCGCGATAGTGTTATCCCGGCCCGCTACACAGACTCCGCCACCGGCGGACCAATGAGCTACCGTCTTTACAGCTCCTCCACCAGCCCGAGCAATCGCCTTCTCTGCGCTTTTCCCAAAGTCGAGAACTTGAGGATGACGTCCGCGAGGTCTACGTCCTGGCAATAAAAATACGGGACAGAGACCTCCATGACAGCCGCCAACCGCGTCAATGTCAGCAGGTCCGGCATGTGCTTACCCCGCTCGTACTGGTTGATCCGCGCGCTCGCGGAAAATTCATCGATTCCCGCCCTAATGCCGAGCTGCTTTTGGGATATGCCCGCACGCAGGCGCGCCTCCTTCAAGCGCTTCGCGACAATCGAGAGCCCGCCCATCTCTACCCCATTTCGTCAGTGGGCTCAGAGACTCTTAGCTTTGCTGTTGACACGATACTAAGAGTTTCTTAGTATCCCGCCCGAGCCATTAGCGGCGAGGGATCCGCCATGCTGATACTGACCAGGAAAGTCGGCCAGACGCTGATGGTCGGCCACGATGTCACGCTGACCATCGTCGCTGTGAAAGCCAATCAGGTGCGCATCGGGATCAACGCACCTAAAGAAGTCACCGTTCATCGCGAAGAAATCTACGAGCGTATCCGACGCGCGCAGGATTCGCTGCATTTGACGTAAGGTCTCGACGGATTCATTCCAAGATCGGCGCCGACGGCGCGCGACTGGAATTTGCGCCGTCCGCGGGGTGCGCCCCAAGACATTGGCTCGACGCTTTCGTCTGCACTGCGCATCGTCGAGCGCCGCATGTAGGTTCCATTTACTTTTCCTGAATCGACCTCTTCCTATTGGGATGCATTCGAACTGGCGCCACAGAGCGCAATAACGGGAGGTCTCAGTGCGCAGATTTTCTGGCCGCATTTACTCTTCTGCGATGTCATTTCTATTGGCCACCGGATTTTGGTGCGCCAGGGCTGATGCCCAGATGCTCATTCACTTCGACCTGCCGGCGCAGTCGCTGGCGCGGTCGCTCAAGGCGATCGGTACCGCGGCGAATACAGACGTCGGGTTCAACGCAAGTCAAGTCGCGGGGCTCCTAGCCCCGCCAGTCAAGGCCGATCTCACCGTGGATGGCGCCCTGGCGCGAGTGCTGGCCGGGACCGGATTGCGACCGCAGCACCTGGACGACCACACGATCGTCATTGCGCCCGCGGAGTCCTCCAGGCCAGACCCCGCGGAAGTGAAGCTGCTACCGGCCGCAACATCCGCGCCTACGGAGGCCGGCGATCAGGTCATGGCGCCCCAGGTGGGAGCGGCCGCTGATTCGACCGATAACTCGTCGCCGCAGAATGATCACAAGAAGGATCTCGAAGAAATCGTCGTTACCGGCACTCATATTCATGGCACGGATAACAAGATTAACCCGATTATCGTAATCGACCGAGCCGAAATTGATCGAAGCGGCTACTCTTCGACGGCCGATCTATTTCGAGCGTTACCCCAAAACTTCCAGAACGTCGGTGCCAGTGAGGATGGGTATCTCAGCGCTACTGCAGCGGCTGGGTACAATTTTGCCTCCGGTAGCGGAGTCGATTTGCGCGGTCTTGGGCCCAACTCCACACTGGTGCTCCTCAATGGACACCGCCTAGCAC
>JBARBX010000542.1:0-6086 GCA_049793535.1 Steroidobacteraceae bacterium
GCACGGTACGCGAAAAGTGGCCGAGGAATATCTGAAATATCTCTATTCCAGGCAAGGCCAGGAAATCGCCGCAAGGCATTTCTATCGACCGCGCGATCCCGCCGTCGCGGCGGAGTACGCCAAGCAATTTGCAAACATCCCGCAATTGGTCACTATCGATGCCGTATTCGGCGGCTGGGCCCGTGCACAAGCCACGCATTTCGCGGACCATGGGACCTTCGATAGGATCTACGGCCGGTAGCCGCGAATTGCCGCGCCACCGGGCCGGCAACGCGGACCAACCAATCTTCGGGACCACGATGGCAACGCCTGCGGCAATCGATGCGATGACACCGGCAGCGCGGCGCTCCGGGGCGCGGCGCGTGCTGCCGGGGTTCGGGCTGACCTTGGGCTACACCATGGTGTACCTGTCGCTGATCGTGCTGATTCCGCTGTCGGCCGTGTTCATCCGCAGTTTGGGGCTGGGATGGGGTCACTTCTGGGAAGTCGTGACGGCTCCCCGGGTGACGGCGTCGCTTACTTTGAGCTTCGGCGCCTCTCTGATCGCGGCGCTGATCAATGCCGTTTTCGGCCTCATCGTCGCCTGGGTGCTGGTGCGCCACACCTTTCCGCTCAAGCGCATCGCCGATGCCATCGTGGACCTGCCGTTCGCGCTGCCGACGGCCGTGGCCGGAATCGCGTTGACCGCGCTGTACGCCCCCAACGGCTGGCTCGGCGCCTGGCTCGGGAGGTGGGGGATAAAAGTGGCCTTCACGCCGCTCGGCATCGTCGTGGCGCTGACCTTCATCGGCCTGCCGTTCGTGGTGCGAACGCTGCAGCCGGTGCTCGAGGATCTGGACAAGGAGGTGGAGCAGGCCGCCGCGACGCTGGGCGCCTCGGCCATGCAGACCTTTGCGCGCGTCATCCTGCCGGCGTTGTGGCCGGCGATGCTCACGGGATTCGCACTCAGTTTCGCGCGCGCCGTCGGCGAGTACGGTTCGGTGATATTCATCGCCGGCAACATGCCGATGAAATCCGAGATCGCGCCGCTGCTGATCGTGACCAAATTGGAGCAGTACGACTTCGCCGGCGCCACCGCCATCGCCGTGGTGATGTTGGTGCTGTCGTTCGCCATCATGCTCGGCATCAATGCGTTTCAACACTGGGCTCTGACGCGACATGGCGGCCGCTGACACCGTCCGCCCAAGGCGCCGCGATGTCGGCCGGCTGGCGTTGATTGCCGTGGCGCTCACCTTCCTGGGCGCGTTCCTGGTCCTGCCGCTGCTCGTGGTGTTCGTCCAGGCACTGTCCAAGGGCGTGAGCGCCTACGCGGCGGCGATCGCCGACCCCATCGCGTGGGCCGCGGTCAAGCTCACCCTGTTGGTGGCCGCGATTGCCGTTCCCTTCAACCTGGTGTTCGGCATCGCCGCCGCCTGGGCGGTCGCCAAGTTCGAATTTCGCGGCAAGAGCGCCTTGATCACGCTCATCGATTTGCCGTTCGCGGTGTCGCCGGTCATCGCCGGGCTGGTCTTCATCCTGCTGTTCGGCGCGCATGGCTGGTTCGGCGGCACATTGCGGGCACACCACATCCGAGTGGTGTTCGCAATTCCCGGCATCGTGCTCGCCACCATTTTCGTGACCTTTCCGTTCATTGCCCGCGAACTCATCCCAGTGATGCAGGCGCAGGGCAAGGACGACGAAGAAACCGCGGTGTCGCTCGGCGCCACGGGCTGGCAGACTTTTTGGCGCGTCACGCTTCCGAATATTCGCTGGGGGCTCATGTACGGCGTCCTGCTCTGCAACGCCAGGGCGATGGGTGAGTTCGGCGCGGTCTCGGTGGTCTCCGGGCACATACGCGGCCTGACCGACACCATGCCCCTGCACGTCGAGATTCTTTACAACGAGTACAGCTACGCGGCGGCATTCGCCGTGGCGTCGCTGCTGGCGCTGTTGGCGCTGCTGACCTTGGCCGGGAAGAGCTTTTTGGAATGGCGGCAGCCGGAATTGCGGCACGCCGCGCGCCGGGCACGCTGGAGGGAAAAATCATGAGCATCGCACTTCGTGGAATAGCCAAACAATTCGGCGAATTCGCCGCGGTCAAGGACATCGACCTGGACGTGCCGACGGGCGCCCTGATTGCACTGCTCGGTCCCTCGGGCTGCGGCAAGACCACCCTGCTGCGCATCATCGCCGGCCTCGACACGCCGGACCAAGGACAGGTGCTGTTCGACGGCCGTGACGCGACGCTGTGGCCGATTCGCGATCGAAAGGTCGGATTCGTTTTCCAGCACTACGCCCTGTTCCGCCACATGTCGGTGTTCGAAAACGTCGCCTTCGGTCTCAAGGTCAAGCCGCGCCGCGAGCGGCCGGCGGCGTCCGAGATTCGCAGGAAAGTCCATGCGCTGCTGGAGTTGGTGCAACTCGGTTGGTCGGGCGATCGATATCCGGCGCAGTTGTCGGGCGGCCAGAGGCAGCGCGTGGCGCTCGCGCGCGCGCTGGCGGTCGATCCAGACGTGCTATTGCTCGACGAACCCTTCGGCGCTCTCGACAGCCAGGTGCGCCACGAACTGCGGCGCTGGCTGCGGCGCCTGCACGACGAATTGCACTTCACCAGCATATTCGTCACGCACGATCAGCAGGAAGCGATCGAAGTGGCGGACACCATCGTGGTACTCAATCGCGGGCGGATCGAGCAGTTCGGCCTGCCCGGCGAGGTTTATGATTTGCCGAGCTCGGCCTTCGTGCACCGTTTCCTGGGCCAGGTGAACGAGTTGCCGGTCGTGCTCCGCGACGGCCGCGCCTACCTGGGACCGATCGACATCTCGCCCGCGGCGGCCGTGAATACCGGGGCGGTGAACAATGTCGCTCTGATCCGGCCCCACGAGATTGAGGTCGGGCCGGAAGGGGCCGGCTGGCCGGCGATGGTCACGGCGGTGCGGGTGATTGGGCCGGTCGTTCGATTGGATCTTTGCGCGGAAGGGCAGCCTGCCAACGAGCCGCTGGAAGCCGAGATCAGCCGCGAGCGCTACGAGGGCGAGCGCTTCGCGGTCGGCCAGAAAGTGGGCCTGCGCTTCAGGCGCTGGCAGGTGTACCCAGCGAACGGCGCGGCAGCTTGAACGGCAGCCCCGTATCGTTCGAGGGCTGATAGGCCCACGAAAATGTCGACAGCGACGCTGCCGCGGTCTCGATCTCCGCGTCGGGCAGTTCGAAGCTGTTGAAACCGCTGCGTGCCATAAAAAACACCTGATCGCGGCGCACGAAGCCCGTGGCGCGCAGCTCGCCGGCGAACTTCCAGTGTTCGCGCAACTGGCGCGCCTGGGAATAGGCGCGACCGTCGCTCGGCCCGGGGAATTCCGCGCCGATCAGGGCGAAACGCTCGATATCGGCGGCGAGCACAGTGACGCTGTGCGACGGGGACAGCACCACGCCCAACCGCCCGCCGCGCGCAATCCAGGTCTCACGCTCGTTCTGCCACTGCGTCAGCGTGAGGATCAGCGGTGCGGCCGCGTTGCCTTGGGCCTCGGCCAGGTACGACCAGTCGTCGGCGACGATTCGCCCGTCACGCAGCAGCCGACGTGGCATACACCCTCTCCTTGAACGGCTTGACCCCGAGGCGGCGCACCGTGTCGAGGAAGCGTTCCTCGGGCTGCCGGTTTTCGACATAGACGTCGAGCAGGCGCGCAAGGGTTTCGGCAACCTCGATCTTGGCCACCGACGGACCGATGACCTGCCCCAAGGAGGCGTCCGCGCCCGCGGCGCCGCCGATGGTGATTTGGTACCACTCCTGGCCGCCCTTATCCACGCCGAGAATGCCGATGTGCCCCACATGATGATGGCCGCAGGCATTCATGCAGCCCGACATTTTGATTTCGAGCTCGCCCAGATCGTAGACATAGTCGTAGTCGTCGAAGCGCTCGTTGATGAGCTTCGCCACGTCGATGGAGCCGGCATTGGCGAGGCTGCAAAAATCAAGTCCGGGACAGCAGATCATATCCGTCAATGTGCCGATGTTCGGGGTGGCGAGGCCGGCCGCGTCGAGCGCCTGCCACAGCTCGTAGGCCTTGTCCTGCTCCACGTCCGCCAGCAGCAGATTCTGCGTATGAGTGACGCGCACTTCCCCGAAGCTGTATCGATCGGCGAGATCCGCGACCAATTCCATCTGAGCGTCGGTAATGTCGCCGGGCGCGACATCGGGCCTCTTGAGCGACACGAACACGGCGCGGTAGCCGGCCACCTTGTGCGCCGTCGTGTTGTAGCGGTACCAGGCGCGAAATGCCGTGCTTTTCCCCGCCGCAGGATCCGTATCGGCAAGCGTTCGGTAGGCCGGCGGCTCGAAGAAGGCGCGCAGGCGAGCGATTTCCTCGGAGGTCACGCGCGGCCCCGCGGCGCGCGTATTCTCCCACTCCGCCTCCACGCGCCTGCGGAATTCTTCTATCCCGAGCGAACGGACCAAAATCTTGATCCGCGCCTTGTGGATGTTGTCGCGCCGACCTTCCAGGTTGTACACGCGCAAGATGGCTTCGAGATACGAGAGCAGATGCTCGCGCGGCAGAAATTCGCGCACCACCTGACCGATGATGGGCGTGCGGCCGAGTCCGCCTCCGGCAATGATCTCGAAACCCGGATCGCCGTCGGGGCCGCGCACAATGTGCACGCCGACATCATGCACCAGGGAGGCGGCCCGGTCCTGCGCCGCCCCCGTCACCGCGATCTTGAATTTGCGCGGCAAATACGTGAATTCGGGATGAAAGGTCGACCACTGGCGGATGAGCTCGCACCATGGGCGCGGGTCTTCCAGCTCATCGGGGGTCACGCCCGCCAGGTGGTCGGACGTGGTATTGCGGATGCAGTTGCCGCTGGTCTGGATCGAATGCATCTCGGCTTCGGCGAGTTCGGCCAGAATGTCCGGGACTTTCTCGAGCTTGGGCCAGTTGAATTGCATGTTCTGGCGCGTCGTGAAATGTCCGTAGCCGCGATCGTAGCGGCGCGCGATGGCGCCCAGCGCGCGTAGCTGTTTCGACGACAGGAGGCCATACGGAACGGCCACCCGCAGCATCGGAGCATGGCGCTGAATGTACAGGCCGTTGCGCAGGCGCAGATGCCGGAACTCGTCCTCGGACAGCTCGCCGGCCAGAAAGCGGCGCGTCTGGTCGCGGAATTGCGCGACGCGCTCCCGCACCAGGGTCTTGTCGACTGTGTCATACCGATACATGGCGCCAAGATACGTCCGGCACCCCCCGGGCCGCCAATTACCGGAAAGCATGAGCTTATAACGAGCCGCGGCCTCATTTCGGGTCCAAAACCGTGATTTGCTCGGCAGAGGGAATTTACGTTTACGGGCAGCATCGCGGAGGTCGTTTGAGGGGTCCGCATTGGCAACAGAGCTCACGGAAGTCATGGTCGCGCCGGACACTTATCACGTCTCGCCCGAACCCATGCTCATGATCGCCGAACTGCACGGCGCTCTCGCGCTGTGCCTGCATGACGAAGGACGGCGGGTCGGCGGCCTGTTGCATTTGCGTTTCATGGGCGGGACGGGCCGTCCGAGCGACGTCACGGACAACACGCTGAGCTCGGTACTGGTCGTGCTCGACCGTTTCAAGCGCGCCGTGCTCGGCAACGCCGCGCGGGGCGACGAGATTCAAGCCCGTATCCTCGCGCACGCGCTGCCCCCAACGGACGCGGGCGAACCCAGCGCCTCCCTGGTCGATTTGATCAAGGCGGATCTGGCCGACGGCAAGATTGCCTGCGGCACCCAAATCACGCGCAAAACCGACTCCATCCGTGTTTGCTTCCAGCCTTTCGAGGGCCGGGTGTGGATCTGCGGGCCCGACAGCCTGCGCGCCGCCCCCAAAGCTCACCGCTCCGCAGGCTGATTCCGATATACCCGCGGGTGGCGGGCTTCATATAAGATCCCAAGCATGCGAATGCTCGTCGCCATGACATTGGTATGTCTTGCGTCATGCGCCAGCGAAAAGCTCGCGCAAGCACCGCCCGCCGGTGTGGATTTCACCGGGCACTGGAAACTCAACGAGGCGGATAGCGACGATCCTCAGCGCCTGCTGCTGGCCCAGAACGCTGCCGCCAGCCAGAGCAGTGCTTCCGGC
>JBARBX010000543.1:0-17048 GCA_049793535.1 Steroidobacteraceae bacterium
CGCGCGCGAATCGTGCCGGTGGCGGGATCGACGTGGTTGTCGATGAAGTCAAGCTGCGCGGGGTGCGGATAGCCATCCTCGTCGACGAGGCCGATATAGACGTCGGGGGTGCCGGTACTCGCGCGCGCTTGGGTTTGCTGCGCCTTCGCATAGCGCAAATACGTCTGCTCGTCGGCGTCAAAGTAAACGTAGACCGGATCATCCGAAACGAGCGTGGTCAACAGGCTGGCGCTGGTGACGAGGTTTCCCGCCGTGATGATGGCGCGCGATACGTGGCCGTCGATGGGCGCGCGTACTTCCGTGAACTCCCGATTCAGGCGCGCTTCCCGCAACGATGCATCGATCGAACCCAAGGCTCCCTGAGCGGAGGCCTCGGCCGCGACCTGCCGCTCGTATTCCTCGCGCGAGACGGCGTGTGCACTGATCAGGCGTTCAGCGCGCGCGCGGTTGGCCTTGGCGAGTTCGAGGTCGGATACGCTGCGCGAACGCTCGGCAACCAGCCGCTCGACTTCCGCTTGGAATGGACGCGGGTCGATCTGGAACAGCAGCTGACCCTTCTTGACGCGAGCACCATCGGTGAAGGCGACGCGGTCGACATAGCCGCTCACTCGGGGGCGGACTTCCACCGTGTTCACGGCCTGCAGACGGCCGGTGAGTTCCTGCCATTCACGCAGCGGCCGGTGGATCACCTCGGCCACCGTGACCTGAGGAAGGGGGGTGCTCGCCGCTACTTGCGACTTGGCACGAGAGTGCCCGGCACCGGAGAAAAACAGCAGGGCTGCCACGGCGCCGAGCCCGAGCAGGACCGACAGAGAGCTTTGGCGAAGGATGAGTTGCCTGAGTGGCACAGACATGAGTTGCTTGAGGGACACGTGGGACTCCGATCAAAAATTCGATAACCCGACCCCGGCCAATTCCGGGTGATCTCGCGAAAACTTGACTTACGGCTGCAACACCCCGATGCTATGCACGTGTGTTACCGGTCAGTAACGCTTGGTGATACGTTAATGACCGGTCAGTCACATGTCAAGTGGAGTCCTTTATGAATCGAGCCAAGACCGCGCAAGTGCCTGTAGAGGAAGAGATTATTTCTTCCGCTCCCAAGTCGCGCGTGCGCGACCGGATCATGAAAACGGCCACCGATCTCTTTTACCGGCACGGAATTCACGCCGTGGGGGTCGAGACCATCGCCAGCGAGGCCGGTACCAACAAGATGAGTTTTTATCGTAACTTCGCCTCCAAGGACGAACTGGTGGCGGAGTATTTGCGCGCGGAAGAGCGTGAGGGCTTGCTCTGGTGGGATGAGACCCTCGCGGCGCATGCGGGCAATCCGCGTCTGCAAGTTGAGTCGCTGTTCGATGTGTTGGTGCAGAACAATTGCGAGGAAGATTCGCGGGGTTGCGCGCTCGCCAATGCCGCGGTCGAAATCACCGAGCCGGATCATCCGGCGCGTCCCGTCATCGAGAAGTACAAGGCCGATATGCGCGGACGCTTTCGCAAACTCGCGCGCGAGATGGGAGCGCGCGAGCCCAATGCACTGGGCGATTCGCTGATGCTGTTATGGGAAGGCGCCTATGTGGCCCGGGTCACCATGGGCGCGGACGGCCCGGTGCAAGGCGCCGCCAAAGCGGCGCGGGCGTTGATCGCCGCATACACCGACTGAACCCGAGCGTTGGGGGACGACCCAGCCTCAACGCTCGGCTTTGCGATTGACGAACTCCCACACTTTGGAGATCACCACCGATCCTTCGCCGACCGAGGATGCCACGCGCTTAACCGAGCCTGCGCGCACATCGCCCACCGCGAAGATGCCGGGCAACGAGGTGGCGAATGGCGAAGAGGCCGAGGCCTCGCCGGAACCGGTGATCACGAAACCTTTGTCGTCGAGTTTCACCAGGCCGGAGAGCCATTCGGTATTCGGTGCGGCGCCCACCATGATGAACAGCGCGGGCGTGTCGACGCGGCGGGTCGCACCGGTCTTCACGTCACGAATGGTCACCGCCTGGAGATGCTCGGCGCCATGCACTGCGCTCACCTCGGCGCCGTACTCAATCGTGATTCCAGGATCTGCGGCGAGCCGGCTCGAGAGGTAGCTCGACATCGACGCTGCCAGCGACGCTCCGCGGACCAGCACGCGCACGCAGCTCGCCGAGCGGCTGAGAAACATGGCCGCTTGCCCCGCCGAATTGCCGCCGCCAACGATGACCGCTTCCATTGCCTTGCAATAGCGCGCCTCCATTTCGGTCGCGGCATAGTAAATGCCGGCGCCTTCGAAGTCGGTCAGGCGGTCGAGCGGCGGCCGGCGATACTGCACGCCGGTCGCGACCACCACCGCTTTGGCACGGACCCGCTGGCCGTTGTCGAAGGTGGCGCAGAAGCTCTGATCGGAAAGCTTCTCGAGCAGCATCACCCGGCGCGGCATTGCGAAGCGCGTCCCAAACTTCATGGCCTGCACCTCGCCGCGCCAGACTAGGTCCGCACCGGAAATGCCCGTCGGGAAGCCCATGTAGTTCTCAATGCGGCTGGAGGTGCCGGCCTGGCCGCCGATCGCAATGTCTTCCACGACCAGCGCGCACAGACCTTCGGCCCCCGCATAGACTCCCGCAGCGACCCCCGCCGGCCCGCCGCCCACGATCAGCACGTCGAAGGTTTCGTCGTTGCGGAAGTCGAGATGCAGTCCCAGCAATCGCGCAACCTTGTCCGGTGTGGGATCGGTCACGACGACGTTGCGCCCAAATATCACCGCCGGCTGTCCCGGAGCAATCGAACAGCCCTGGGCGGTTGCCTCGGCTTCAGGACTTCGCAATGGCAAGGAACCGTAGGGGATGTGGTTCCGGCTGGCAAACTCCGCGATGCGGCGCACCTTGCGGTCCTCATCTTCGCCGATCAATCGTAGGGCGCCGTCGCGGGCGTCGAGCTGGCGCCGACGGCGCGCAGAGAACACCGTGATAATGATGTCCGACATCTCCGGGATTTCGGACATCAGCTTCAGCATCGCCTCTCGCGGCACCTCGATCACGCGCGTGTCCCGAACTGCGCGCATCGGCATCGACCAGGCGCCGCCGTTCAAGAAGGCGATCTCGCCCATGAATTGTGTGGGGCCCAAAGTGGAAGGTAAATGGCGTTGGCCGGTATAGGGATTGACGACCTCTATCTCGCCATCCTCGACATAGACAAAGCGATCCACCATCTCGCCGGGTCTTGCGACATAGGTACCCGCAGCATAGGTGGCGATCGTGCCGGCTGCGCGCAGCACCTCAACGTGAGACGCCGACAGCGGGGTTCGCTGCATTTGGCGCAAGTCGGCGCCGATCGTTTCCATGTTCGCTCGTCCTTTACGGGGCTGGGTCGATGACGCAGCACCGGTGGGTCTAAAATCTCTTTGAGAAGCGCGAGCGAACCTCGTCGACAATTTGCGCTTTGACAGAGCTGGTGAGAAAAGGGACCACCCGGCCCATGACCTCGACCAGCCCCTTGCTCATTCGCTTGTCTCTTGCCGCAAATCGGCTTGCAAACTCTCCGTATGCCGACGCGAAGTCGGGCCGCGTAAGGTACAACTTTTTCTTCGTCAAAATCGCCGGCACGATTTTACCCCCTTGGGCTCGCACGAAGTCGTAAGTGGCGGAGGTCACTTCGGGCCACTCCGCATTGCAAAAGTCGTCCACGACAATAACGCCGCCAGGAGCCAGTGTTGAGAACACCAGGGGCAGATCGTTCGCAACATGGTGGTAGAGATGGCCCCCATCGACGCTGAACATTCTGACTGTCCCGACCCTGCTCAGAATATCGTCCGAGGTCAGCGTCAGCGAGTCGGCTTTTTGCACCTCAGTCGACTCAAGTGTGACATTTAGACTGGCGGCGTGTGCGGAAAATGCCCGGCCTCTACCCCCGAATCGCGTCGACGCATTCCCCTCGTCGTCCTCGAAGAGGTCGATGGCAAGGCTTTTTTCCCCGGCTTGACGACTGAGGGCCAACAGGAAGAACAGCTTCCCGTGATGTACGCCGATCTCCGCGAGCCCGCCCGCTATTTTGTTGCTGGTCTGCCAGCTCGCGAGCGCTGCAATCAGGCGAGCGTCCAGCGATTTTAGATATCCATTGATGGAGTAAATATTCCAGCGAAGATAGCTTCGTAGGGCAGGGGATACCGCTGCCGATGTATCTGGATACTCTAATTCCGCGGCCATGCTGCCCACCTTCGAACCCATCATTAACATTTATCGCTCGCTACCGCGACTTTTCTCTTATTTATTTTCGAGTCTAGCTGGATTTCCCGGGTGTTGCCCGGAGAATTCCCGAGTGCAAATTTTACTATGCGCGCCAAGCAAACGTTCCTTGCGCGAAGTCGCGCAATTCACGCAGACGGCGCCTAACCGGGCGGTCGTGCTCCGGTCGGAAGCCCAATGGCGATGGGATCGCCGACCAACGAATTTCCGCAAGATTTGCGCAATGTAAGCGATCGCGATGTTTGAGCCTGCGAGCGTGTCTATACTGTTACAAGGTTCTTGGACAGGGTCAGTGAGGTTTTGAATTTCATCCTACATTTTGTACTATATGAGGCCATGCGCCTGTCTTCCTCTCAACCACGGTTTCGCTGATGGATAGCGATGAAAGCCGCCAACTGCCGCTGACGCAGCTCGCTTTGTTGGCTCTGGGACTCGGCGTCGTCACCGGAATCGGCGCAGTGTTGTTCCGGGATCTAATTGGCCTGATTCACAATCTATTGTTTACCGGCCGCGTATTGCTTCACTACGATGCGAACGTTTTCACGGCTCCCGCACCGTGGGGCGTGCTGGTGATTCTGGTGCCAGTGTTAGGCGCCGCCGGCGTGACTTTTCTGGTAACCAATTTTGCCCCGGAGGCGAAAGGGCATGGCGTCCCCGAGGTCATGGATGCGGTTTATCACAAAGGCGGCGTCATCCGACCCGTCGTCGCACTGGTCAAATCATTGGCCTCTGCCCTGGCAATCGGCAGCGGGTCATCGGTTGGGCGCGAAGGCCCCATTATCCAGATTGGATCGGCGCTCGGTTCGACATTGGGACAGATCATTCGCATGCCTGCAGGTCAGCGAATTGCCCTGGTCGCGGCAGGCGCGGGCGCAGGAATTGCCGCGACGTTCAATACGCCGATTGGCGGAGTGATGTTTGCCATCGAGCTGATGATGCCGGAGGTCAGCGTCGAGACCTTCCTTCCGGTCGCAATTGCAACCGGAACCGCGACCTTCGTGGGCCGGTGGTTCTTCGGTGATACGCCGGCATTCCATGTGCCGCCGCTTCAGGCAATGGCCGTCGATTCAAGTGCGCTGATCGTGCTGATCCTATTCGCCGTGCTCGGTGCGCTGTGCGGGCTGGCCGCGGCGGGTTTCATCAAGGCGCTGCATCTGGCGGAGGACTTGTTCGACAGGATCAAGTCCCGCTATTTCCGTCACATGTTGGGCATGCTCATCGTGGGTGTGCTCATGTACTCGCTGCTGCGCATCTTCGGTCAGTACTACGTCGATGGGGTCGGTTATGCAACAGTCCAGGCCGTGTTGGCGGGACAAATCTCGGCCTTTTGGCTGCTCGCACTCCTCGGCCTATGTAAGGCGTTTGCAACATCGATAAGTCTCGGATCGGGCTCATCGGGCGGCATCTTTTCACCTTCCCTGTATATGGGCGCCGCCCTCGGTGGTGCGTTTGCCGCACTCTGGAATGTGGCAGGCCTGCCAATTCAGCTAAGCGTGCCGGCGTTCGCAATGGTCGGGATGGGTGCGATGGTGGGCGGCGGCACCGGTGCCGTGATGACCGCGGTGACGATGATTTTCGAAATGACGCTCGACTATAGCATCGTGATGCCAATGATCGTGGCGGTAGCGATGAGCATCGGCGCACGCCGCGTGCTTTCTCGCGAGACGATCTACACCTTGAAGCTCGTACGCCGCGGTCGGGCGATTCCGAAGGCGCGCCATGCGAACATGTTTCTGGTCCGCTCGGCACGCGAAGTGATGGACAAAGATATCCAGGTTCTGCCGGCAGAAGCGAGTTTCGACGAGTATTTGCGGCAGCCCGGGCATGCCGGCCGACTGCGCTATGTCGTGGTCACTGACAAAGGCCATTTATTCGGCGTGATCCGCGTAAACCTAGGACTGCGGCGCGGTTTGGAAAGTACCAATACCGGCGTCAAGTTAGGCGATGTTGCCAACCGGAACTTTACCGTGGTGCGCGAGGATGAGACGGCCTTTGATGTGATCCGCCGAATGTGGCGACGCAATGCAATCATGGCGGTGGTTGTGCGCGGCCGTGGAGTTCCACGCGGCAGCGACGTTGCCGGCGTGATCACCAAGGAGCACGTAGCCGACTCGGTTGCGGACAGCGTGAAGTCCTATCCGCAGTGAAGGTCGCGGTCCCGCCTAGCCCTTCAAGCCGGCGCGATCGATCGCGCGGTGCTCACGCACCTATACCGACTTCCCGCCGCTCCGAAATTGCTCAAGCCGATGTTCGAGCGGCCGTTCGAGAAGATGCCGCTGCCGGAATTGTGAATGTGGCGGGCCTTGGTTCTCCGGAGACTGCCCGGACGAATCGAACCACATCTTGGAGGGCGGGTGTTCGCCAGCGCGTCACCACCGCAAACGATGCGACGGTATCGGCGTGGCCGCGATGCGGAAACAATTCGAGATCCACTGGAACATGTACCCTTTTGAGAGCATCGCGTAACTCGATGGCCTCTTGTGGCAGAACCTCCCGATCGGCGAGTCCGTGCAACAGCAAGGTCGGCGGAGCGCTCGAATCGACGAATCGAATGGGCTGCCAGTCGCGAACGGTATACGGTGGCGGAAATGCGGCACGCAGCATGTCTGAGTCGGGCACGAATACATAGGTACCCGACAGACCGACAAGGCCGGCGATGCTGCGCGGGTCAGCACCGAATTGTTGAAGAAATTTGTGGTTGAACGCCAGAAACGCCGCAGTATGCCCTCCTGCCGAATGGCCCATCAAAACGATGTGGCTCGGATCGCCGCCGTAATCAGCCACGTGATGCTCCACCCAAGCGATGGCTCTCGCGCCGTCTTCGTCGAACAGCGGAAAGGTTACTTGGGGGTAGAGACGATAGTCAGGGATAACCGCCACGATGCCCCTCTCGGCTAGCGCAACTCCGACGAATCGATAGTCCGTTTTGCGTCCCTCATCCCAGGAGCCGCCATACCAGAAAATCACGACCGGCCGATGAGTCCCTTGGCGCGGAGCGATGATGTCCAATCGTTGTCTGCGATCGGTACCGTATGGCAGATCGAGATGCAGTTCTACCCGTGCCAACCCGTTTGGTGCATTGGCCACCAGAAACTCTGACGTACGGCATCCCGCGACCAGCATGCACGTGATCAATCCCGCAGGTATTCGATATGCAACGGGCAGCAACATTCACCGGCCTCGCCTCGTAAAGCCGCGCGACGCCGCCTCGCGGCGCCCTATACGATCGATAGCCTCAAAGATACCACGCGTATTTGCGGAGTGGTCGGCAAGCTCATCGAGAAGGCGGCGATGAGTCTGTCGAAGAAATAAGTCCTTCGGCGCCGGCGCCGACTGGCGATGTACCGGCGACGAACTGGCCGTTTGAGCGTAGGTCGGCGGTGCGGCGCGCCGTCTAGTTAGTTGGTTGTCTCAAAATCGGGAACCCAAGCTGCAAAATCCATCGACGTCATTTCGTCGCAGCCTGCGCGCAACAACGATTGAATTTGCCGCAAGGGTTCCCCGACCGCATCCGTCCGACGTGTGCCTGACATGACGGTTTTCTTGATCAGATCCCCGAAGGGTCGAAATGCAGCGGGCAGCGGAGCATCTCGAAACTCCAAGGCGAGTGTCGCGGTGACGGCGAGCGATGCAAAGCAAGCATCGAATGCGCGCGCTACCACGCGGTGCTTTCCGTAGGCGATAAAGCCCGGGCTTGCAATATCAGATTGATTGCCGGCAGGGTCCTGGAGTCCTGCATCGAGAGTTGTCGCCTCCACTGCACGGCGTGCGGACGCCAGGGGCTCAGTCATCCCCCAGGCGAGATATTCCGCCCCCACGCCATCGCCCGTCTGCGCCAGCAGCGGCGGCAATCCGAGGCCGCCGCCATCCAGCAAATGCGTGACTTGGCGGGACGCGAGTACACACAGGTCGGTCATTGCACTGTTCACCTGGTCGATGGACTTTGCCGCGCGGTGGTCGTGATAGCCGCCGCTGGACACAACAACGTCGTGCTCGCCGTCCGCCGCATCCCGCAAGAAGGTTGGATTGTCCTTCAGGGATTGCAGACCGATTTGCGCCGCATTCGCCACTTCGGCGTGCGCCTGCAAGGCGCCGGCCAACACGTTGGGTAAAACCCGCCAGGAGGTGGGTGCTTGATGATTGAGCTGTTTTCGCTCCGACTGGCTCAGCAGCGCATGCATGCGGTTGAGGCTGTCTTTGTAGTAGGGGTCCTTCCAACCGTCCGCCAGCCGCCGGTCGAAGTGTGCCGCGGGGCATTGTGCCGCCTCAACACTCATTGCGAAAATCCGCTCCGCCAATTTCACGCGCCGCCGCATCGTCAGTGCGACATCGCACGCCATTGCCGTGGCAAAGGGCGAGCCGTTAATGAGTGCCATCGCCTCGCCGATTGCCAACGGAAGATCCGCGATTGGCGCGGCGAGCCACGTCAACGGCATCACTTCGCCGGAGCAGGCGACGGCATGCATGGGAACCGGCGGCGTTGCTTGAAGAAGATTGGCAACCGCTCGAGCCGTGTCCAGACGCAATTTTCCGGACCCGGTCATCGTGTTCGATAACCTGGCAAACACGGCCAGCTTCACGCAACGTTCGGCGAGCATCTCTCCGCCATGACCCGCCTGGATCGGAACAAAGTTGCGCAATATCTCACCCTGGCGTTGCGATTCTTGCGCACTTAACACGACTTTGGCTCGCGACCCAGGTGCTGTTGTGGAGCCGTAGACGTAGCCACCCTTTTTTTCCATAAAGGCGTCGAACCGGGCCCGTCCCTGAGTGATGATTGCCTCCGCTTCCTCTCCCAGTTCGATGCGCGCCCGATCAAAGGCGACGCGCTCAGCGTTCGCCAAACTCATGTCCGACAGCGACCTGAGCACAATTCGTTCACTCACATCGATATCCTCGTGCGTTCAGTCTTGAATCGCGGCTTCCAACTGAGTTTGCCGCGCGTTCAATGCGCGAAACAAACGCCGACAGGCAGCGTGGCTATGATGACCATGATGAGCAATAGCGATCCGCCGTTGCCTAGCGCGTACAGACGGCCCGCTTCATCAGAGGCGGCGGCTGAAGCAATAGTGGCCGCAAAAACGCATCCATATCCCAATCCAGCCAACGCCCCGCATAACAACTGAATCGGAAACGCACGGGCCGAGAACAAGGCAAGATTAGCGGCTGCGGACAGCAGCGCGCAGCTAATGGCGAGCACCCTGACCGGCAGGCGATCAATCCATGGGGCAATGAGGATCATGCCCACCGCAAGAGCGCCAACCTCAAACAGACCAAAAAGACCAGCTTGGCCCGACGAAAGCGCGCTTCCATCCATGAGCGCACCGACTTGAAACGGCATCGTGCTGGTGCCGACGTGCGCCAGACTCGATCCGACGCAGACGGCGACAACCAACGGCCACTGGCGGCTGACGAAGCGCAGAAGGCCGTGTTTTAACGTTTTCATAATTGTTCTCGAGGCTTCTGCGATGGCTTATACGGCGCGCATTGTCGCCTACACATTGCGTGAAGGCACGGTCCTGATTAGGCGAAGGTTTATGAAAATGTGCAATCGGCGCTGCGCGCCTCGCCCTTCGCGGGCGCTCAGGGTCGCCCTGACGGGCGATCGCCGCCGCTGCGCGTCATAGGGCAGGCGGTCGCGGACGCATCCAGTGCTGGTGCAAAAAATCTACGAAGGCGCGCACCTTCGGCAATAGCAGTCGGGTGCGTAGGGTTAGGATGCTCAACGGCGTGGGCGGCCGCTGATAGGCCTCGAGCACTAGCTTAAGCGTGCCGTCGGCGAGGCAATGCGCAACCTGCCAAGATGGCACTCGAACGAGCCCGGTCCCTGCCAAAGCCGCGCTGACCAACGTATCGAAGTCATTGGCGCAAAGGCGGGTTGGAATGCGCAGAGAACTTCGCACTGCGCCGTCTTGGAAGCTCCATTCCGCCACGCCTGGCACATCGCCAAAGGCCACGCAGTCGTGCTCGAGAAGGTCGTCCGGCGTCGCCGGCTCGCCGCGCCGGAGCAGATACTCCGGCGCGGCGCAGACCACAAGCTGGATGTCGTCAAGTTTGCGGACAATCAGGCCCGAGTCCTCCAGCGGGCCAATGCGAAGGGCAACATCGATACCTTCCTCGGCAAGACGTACCGGTCGATCCACCAGCATCAGATCGACCGCGACCCGGGTCTGTTCCGCCAGAAAGCCGGGCAGCAGTGGCGCCAAGCGCAATCGACCGAGCAGTGACGGAGCGCTCACCTGCAACCGGCCGGAGGCGACTCCCGTCTGCATCGTCAGGCCGTGTTCCATCTCGGCGACCTCTTCCAAAATCTGCTTCGCCCGGTCGTAGTAGAGTCGACCGGACTCGGTCAGCGAACGACGGCGCGTCGTCCTCTCGATGAGCGTGGTGCCGAGGCGCTCTTCGAGTGCCATGAGTTGGCGGCTGACGGAGGTCAGGGAAAGACCCAACTGACGGCCCGCGGCCGACAGGTTCCCAGCATCCGCAATCCGAACGAACACCCGCATCGCCGCAAACTTGTCCATGGGCCTATTATCGCTAAAAACGGGAATATGTATCGCTAAATCTCTAGATACTCAATAAAACCGGGAGACTCTATGATATCGCTGGTAGGACGACACAACAGAGGAGCGAGCCATGAAAATCTGCGTATTTGGTGCCGGGGCGATCGGCGGCTATATGGCGGGGAAACTCGCCTTGGCGGGCCATGAAGTGTGTGCCATTGCCCGCGGTGCGCATCTGGCGGCCATTCGGAGCCACGGGCTCAAGCTAATCGAGGAGGGGCACACCCGCACGGTAGACTTGCCGACAAGCGACGATCCCGCCGCGTTTGGTCCGCAGGACGTCGTGATCTGCGCACTGAAGGCGCAGCAGGCCAACGCCAGCGCGGGCGCGTTCGCCCCGCTTCTCGGTCCGCACACCGCCGTTCTGACAGCGATGAATGGCCTTCCCTGGTGGTATTTCTATAAGGAGCGTGGCCCGCACGATGGCCATCACTTGGAAAGCGTCGATCCCGGCGCTGCGCAATGGAATGCGATTGGACCCGAGCGCGCAATCGGCTGCGTCGTCGATCCCGCCTGTGAGGTCGTGGCGCCCGGCGTGATCGAACATCGCTTGTACAAGCGCTTCACGATCGGCGAACCCGACGGCTCCACCTCGGAGCGCCTCGTGGCCCTGCGCGATGCCCTAGTTTCGGCCGGATTCGAGGTGCCGCTCCGCGACACCATCCGCTGGAGCATCTGGCTGAAGCTCTGGGGCAATGTCTGTTTCAACCCGATCAGCGCCCTTACCCTCGCGACCCTGGATCGCGTCACCTCCGAGCCCGGCCTGCGCGCCCTATGCAAATCCATGATGGTCGAAGCCCAGGCGATCACGACAGCGCTCGGTCTCGCGATTCCGGAACAAATGATGGAGAGGCGACTAAACGCAGCCGGTTCCGTCGTCGGTCACAAAATTTCGATGCTGCAAGATCTCGAACGCGGCCGACCCCTGGAGATCGATGCACTCGTCACCGCCGTCCAGGAAATGGGCCGCCTGGTCAAGGTCGCAACACCAACCATCGACGCGGTGCTTGCGTTGGTGCAGGAACGTGGCCGGCAGGCGGGACTGTACGGCAATGATGCCGAGCGCTAAGCCCGGGCTTTCCTGCGCCAAACAGGGAAGCCCTCTACCACCCTCGTCGATCAGCTTTGGCATGACGCTGGTGATGGCGATGGCGTGCGGTTTGGCGGCTGCCAACATTTACTACAACCAACCCATGCTCGGCATCATGGAAGCCGCGTTCCCGGGTCAGGCCACCGTGATCGGGCTCGTGCCAATGGCAACCCAGCTCGGTTTCGCCGCAGGCCTTTTATTGCTGGTGCCGTTGGGAGACCGCGTTGACCGGCGGCGTCTCATCCTGATTCAACTTGCAGCACTCACGCTGTCGTTGGCCGCCGCTGCCCTCGCTCCTGACGCTTGGTCACTGGTGGTTGCATCGGCACTGGTCGGAGGGACATCAAGCGTGGCGCAGCAGATCGTGCCTTTCGCGGCTGAGTTGACCGAGCCCCGCCGTCGCGGTGCGACCATCGGAATCGTGATGAGCGGCCTGCTGTGCGGCATCTTGTTTGGCCGCGTCCTTGCCGGCGCTGTGGGCGACCATTATGGCTGGCGCGCCATGTTCTGGCTTGGCTTGGCTCAAGCGGTTGCGGTGGGCTTGTTGTTGACTGCGGTGTTACCTAGAAGTCGGCCCAAGACGCAGGACGGCTACGGCGACCTCCTCAAATCCCTAGCCGTCCTCTGGCGGGAAGAGCCGAAGTTGCGACGGGCGACCATCATCCAAGGCTGTCTGTTCGGCTCGTTCAGCGCCCTCTGGACTATCCTGGCGCTGCAACTCAACGCCCGATACCACCTCAGCGCTGAAATCGCCGGCCTGTTCGGCATCATCGGTGCGGTCGGCGTGCTCTTTGCGCCCATCGCCGGGAAGATCGCAGACCGCAGAGGTCCTCATACCGTCATCGGACTTGGCAGCGTCATCATGCTCACGTCCTGGGTGGTTTTTGGGGCGTGGGGCATGATCGCCGGCCTGATCGCCGGCGTCATTCTGCTGGACTTCGGCGAGCAAGGTGCGCTGGTTTCGAATCAGAACGTCATTTATGCGCTTCGCCCGGAAGCGCGCAACCGGCTGAACACGATCTTTATGGGCGGAATGTTTGTCGGCGGGGCGGTCGGCTCAGCGGGCGCGAGCCTCGCTTGGCAATTCGCTGGCTGGACCGCTGTCTGCACTTTCGGGGCAGGCCTGGTCGCAATCGCCTTGGGTCTGCATAGTTTCAGTCGTGTGGCCGAGAAGCGCGGCGGGGCCCACCCGAACAATTCCGTTGACGACCGCACACCTTGACTGAGCAAACATGTCGGTATTGCATCCAGTAATACAGCCGGAAGAGTCTATGGCGACGCGTACTGTCAGCTTCGATGCAGAAACGGAACGGGTGCTGGGTGAAGTGCGGGCAGTATCGGCAGTGCCGCTACGCCGACCGTCGCCGCCGAAACGGCAATTTTGGCCACCTTGGCGTCAAAGCGCTTGGCGAGATCGTACGCAATGTCGTCGCACTTGGAGCAAGTGCACTTCATCTGTCCGTCGCCACCTTTGCTGGCCGGCACGAGGTCCCACAACTTGAACGTTTTTCTGGCGGTCCAGGCGACCTTGCCAGCGGCGATCCACGCCGCCAGCACCGGAAACGCGACGAAACCCGCAAGACCGACGGCGCCGCCGAGGCCCGCAACGGTGCCGGCAGTCAGCGCTTTCACCGCACCCCCCTGGCCGAGCGTTAGGCCGGCCCGGCTGACGTGCGGAGCGACGACGAGCGAGGCGGCGGTGTGGACGCTCGATGCGTTGGATGCGGTGGACCTCGTGCCTTGGACTTTGGCGTAACGATTCGCTGCCTTGTTGGTGAGGCTGAGTTTCCAGATCTTGGCCTTCTGATCGATATCGGCCAATACGGTCTTGAACTTCTGCTGCCTGTAGTCCGGCGCTGAGTAGCGCAGATTGACGAGGACATCGTCGAGCGTGGGAATATCGGCGAGGCAAAGCGCAAGGGAGAAGCGGATGGCCTGTTGGCTGCTGGATCCATGTGGTTGTTCAGCACCGATGACCGTACAGGGATGCGCGAAGAGACGATTTCGGAGTTGGTGAAAAATCTCTCGGAGCAGATGGTTGAAGCCGGAGAGGCCCGAGAACCGTTTCAGTTACGCGATCTTCGTCGCACGGCCGAAACCATGCTGGCCAAACTGGGTACTGGTCCGAACATTCGAGGTGAGGTTCAATCTCATGGTCTAGGCGGCGTACAGAAGCGCCACTACGATCAACACGATTACTTGGAGGAAAAACGAGCGGCGCTTCAGTTGTGGGCCTCCCACTTGGCCGCGTTGAAGGCGCGCACGGCTGTCGGAGCGCCGAGCGCTGAGAACAATATCCCCGGGGCGGCAGCGTCTTCAGCAGGCGGTCGAGGAGTCGCCTCTCAGCCAAGCGTGGGCGTGGCGGCCGCAGGATAACCCATGCCGGGCCACCGAAATTTGGGCACCGCATGTTGCGCGGGTCAAGTTCACTCAAAGACGAGTACGTGGCTACGAACCATGTGGTCGGGAGTTCGAGTCTCTCCCGGCGCGTGTTAGATCAAAACCTGAGATCTCAATCGCGCCTCTCTTGCTGAGAGTTCCAAGTTTCTACGCGTTCCGAGAGATTCTCAACTGATCATCGACATCGCAATCACCGACGCTGGCCATATGGACGGATCTGCTTCGACGACCGCCTGATATATCGCTAGCCGCGTCTTCGTGAAATTTTTTCGTCTCGATTTAATTGACAGATCGGAAAGAATCTCTATCCTTCGCAACGGGCCATCCGCTCCCAACGGCGGACGCTCATCTGTAAGGATGGGAGTAGAAATTGATGACACGCATGCCGCCGCCGGGCGTCCGTCCGGCTGATACCCGATTCTCATCGGGCCCGACCAAGAAACGTCCCGGATGGTCTCTTCAAGCCCTAGAGGGGGCACTGCTCGGCCGCTCGCACCGGTCAAAACCCGGGAAGGCGAAGCTCAAGGAGGCGATCGATCGCACGCGAGCGATACTGGGCGTGCCTACGGATTTCAAGATCGCGATTGTGGCGGCATCCGATACTGGCGCAGTGGAAATGGCGCTGTGGTCGATGCTGGGAGCGCGCCCGGTTGATGTGTTTGCCTGGGAAAGCTTCGGTGAAGAGTGGGTGACCGATGCCATTGAGCAGCTAAAGCTCTCCGATTGCCGGATCCACGTCGGCCGGCCGTACGGGCAGCTGCCGGATCTCTCTCTTGCCCGAAACACCGCGGATATCGTCTTTACTCAGAACGGCACGACTTCGGGCGCGAAGATCCCCAATTTCGATTGGATCCCGACGAACCGCGAAGGCATCACCATCAATGATGCGACCAGCGGCGTCTTTGCGCAGCCCATCGACTGGTCCAAGTGCGACGTGGTGACCTTCTCCTGGCAAAAAGTGCTGGGCGGGGAAGCCGCCCATGGCATGTTGATTCTATCGCCCCGAGCGGTAGCCCGGTTGGAAAGTTATGTTCCGCCCCGGCCGCTACCGAAGATCTTTCGCATGACCAAGAAAGGCAAACTCGATCAGGAGTTGTTCGAAGGCGCGACTATCAATACGCCCTCATTGCTCGCTACCGAGGATTATATCGACGCCCTCAAATGGGCGGAACGCATCGGTGGCCTGGCGGCGCTGCATGCTCGAGCGAATGCCAATGCCAGCGCGCTCACGGAGTGGGCGGCGCGGACACCCTGGGTGGATTTACTGGTATCGGACGCCGCGATTCGCAGCAACACCAGCGTTTGTCTCAAAGTGGTCGATGAACGCGTGACTTCACTCCCGGAAGCCGGCCAGGCGCAGTTCGCCAAGAATCTGGCCGCGATTCTGGAGCAGGAGGGCGTAGCGCTCGATGCGGCATCGTATCGGTCCGCACCACCGGGTTTGCGTATCTGGTGTGGCGCCACGATCGAGCAAAGCGATCTGGAATCGCTGACACCCTGGCTCGACTGGGCATTCGACAGCTGCCTCCCGTTACTGAAGTTCCCCGGATAAGGACGTACTGTGCCCAAGGTTCTCATTGCCGATGAGTTGAGCCCGAAGGCCCTCGACATCTTCCGCAGTCGCGGTGTCGAGGTGGATGTCCGCGTTGGCCTTAAAAAAACCGATCTGGTGAGTACTATCGGCGCTTACGATGGCCTCGCAGTGCGTTCCACCACCAAGTCAGACAAGGATGTCATTGCCGCCGCGAAGAATCTCAAGGTGATCGGTCGCGCCGGCATTGGTGTCGACAACATCGACATTCCATCTGCCACCGCTCGCGGCATCGTCGTCATGAATACGCCCTTCGGTAACTCGATCACAACCGCCGAGCACGCCATTGCGCTACTCTTTGCCGCCGCCCGCCACATCGCCGCCGCCGACGTATCCACCCAAGCAGGGAAGTGGGAGAAGACTCGCTTCATGGGCATCGAGCTATACGCCAAGAATCTAGGCCTGATCGGCTGCGGTAATATCGGCGCTCTGGTGGCGGAGCGTGCGCTCGCGCTCAAGATGAAGGTGATCGCGTACGATCCCTTTCTCTCACCGGAACGCGCCGTCAAGCTTGGCGTGGAAAAGGTCGAGCTGGAAGACTTGCTGTCACGCGCCGATGTGATTTCGTTGCACACTCCCTTGACCGATAAGACCAGGAATATCTTGTCGGCGCAGGCTCTCGCCAAGACCAAACGAGGCGTCATTGTTGTGAATGCCGCCAGGGGCGGCCTCGTCGATGAGTCAGCCCTGCGCGCGGCGCTCGACAGCGGCCACGTCGCGGCAGCCGGTTTCGATGTATTCGTGACCGAGCCGGCGAAGGAGAGCGCGCTATTCGGCGCTCCCAATTTCGTCGCCACGCCGCATCTCGGCGCGAGCACGAACGAGGCGCAAGAAAACGTCGCTCTGCAAATAGCCGAGCAAATGTCGGATTACCTACTATCCGGTGCTGTAACCAACGCACTTAATATGGCCTCCATTAGCGCGGAGGAGGCGTCGCGGCTCAAGCCTTTCATCGACCTTATCGAAAAACTTGGCTCCTTTGCCGGGCAGATCGCAGACGACGGTCTGGAGGCGGTAGATATCGAGTACGAAGGGGATGTCGCGCATCTCAACACACAACCCTTAACTGCGATTGCGTTGGCGTCCTTGATGCGACCTCTCATGCCGGACGTCAACATGGTATCTGCCCCTGCAGTGCTCAAGCAAAGAGGTACCCCGCTCACCGAATTACGTCGCGAGAC